>JAAHIC010000343.1 GCA_010671965.1 Leptolyngbya sp. SIO4C5 | reverse complement strand
GGTAGCAGCTTTGTCGATACCGCGCTTCAGGGCAATGGGGTTAGCGCCGGCAGCGACGTTGCGCAGACCTTCTTTAACAATGGCGTGGGCTAGGACTGTCGCAGTCGTGGTACCGTCACCAGCAGCATCATTGGTTTTAGAAGCTGCCTGACGAATCAGGGAAACCCCTGTGTTCTCAATGTTGTCTTCTAGCTCAATTTCTTTAGCAATGGTGACACCGTCATTGACGATTTGAGGCGCACCAAATTTCTTTTCTAGAACGACGTTGCGGCCCTTTGGCCCCAGGGTGACAGCTACGGACTCAGCCAGAATATCCATGCCCTTCTCTAGGGCGCGACGAGCATTTTCGTTGTATATGATGCGTTTAGCCATATATTCCTCGGTAGTTTGCGTGTTGAGTGACGGAGCTTGGGATTAACTGCTAGAACAGTGGCTTATGCTAAAACTGCCAGGATGTCTTTTTCGGACAGCAGGATGCACTCATCACTGCCAAGCTTGATTTCGGTGCCTGCATACTTGGAATAGAGAACTTTGTCGCCAACTTTGACTTCCAGTTCTTGACGGGTGCCGTCTTCGCTGCGCTTACCAGGGCCTACTGCGGAGATCTCGCCGACTTGAGGCTTCTCTTTGGCCGTGTCTGGTAGCAAAATACCACCAGCGGTTTTTTCCTCAGAAGCGCTCACTTTGATGAGGACGCGATCGCCTAGAGGCTTAACGCTAGACACACTTAGAGATACAGCTGCCATAGAAACTCTCCAGACTCTAAAAATTCAACGATTGGGGATGGGAAGATAGATAAGCTTTGCCAATCTGTCTTGACGCACTGAAATATCGCCGACTCGGATAGTGACATCCGTTAAGGCGACCTCAAAAATATAGCGCGTTTAGAACAGGAAATTAGCACTCTCGCTTCCTGAGTGCTAATTTATCGAAGTCATCAGTTGCAGTGCAACAGTTTCGGCTGTACGGGTTCCCGAACGATTCTCGGAAAACTGCTTAGGATGGAGATATAGCCCCCCCGAACTATTACGGCGCTGAGCCGTCATCAAAAGCAAAGCTGTTTCTGATTATCCCAAGCAATCATGAGTGTTCTACCTGTCAAAGCTTGGCAGCGGCCCTTACTGGGCGCGATCGCTGCTGGTGCTCTATTTTTTGTGCCCTCTGGGGCTGAAGCGGCCACTTTCAATGTGGGTGGACTGCGCTTTAGCGAATCGGCGGGCGATTTTCGTTTGACCAACGGTTTTGTCAGCAATGGCCGGGCTGTTTTATTACAGGAAGTTTTTGGCCCTAACGTAGATCTGTCAGTGGCGGTGCGGGGACTTGCAGATCTCGGTATTCTTGGTTTTCGGATTGATTCAATCGTTACCAACAGTACAGGAACTCCCTGGCAGTTCTACGATTTCGAGCTGCAGCAATCTTTTGGCACCCCTAGTCCTGAAGCAGACGGTCTTTCCTTTGCTCAGGGACGAGCTAATTTACGCCCTTTCACCTCAAGTCGCTTCAGCAGCGTTGATGAAGTCACGGATGTACGAGACTTTATCAATTTCTCTGGCGGAATTGTCAATCCCGGTGAAACTGTCAGATTTAGCTATGTCATTACTGATACAACCCCGACTGATCTATTCTTCATTCGCCAACGGCCTAATTTTGTCCCTGGTGGTACGGGCTTTGTGCAAGTTCCCCCCCCTGCGCCAGAGCCGCCGGTAACACCTCTCCCTGTGACACCGCCCTCGCCGCCTACCCCCCCTGTCCCAACGCCAATTGAAGTTCCAGAGGATACGGAAAATCCTGTTGCCGTACCTGAGCCGACAGGAGCCTTGGTGCTGCTAATGTCAAGTATTTTGAGCATTCTGTCTCTACGGCGGACACCATCTTCTAATATTTGAGATACCTGGGGGCATCTATTCACCTCGGTAGACTCATTTAGGAGTTAGAGCGATGCCAAATCTCTCAGGCCGCTGCTGTTTGCAGAGCGGGCTAGTTGGAGCTGCTTTGTTATTGACGCATCAAGCAAGCTTCGCTCAGTCAATCGTGGCAGAGTCAGACACTGCAACGCAGGTGCGGCAGTTAAATAACCAGTTTGAGATTACTGGCGGGGTTTCTTCCGCTGATGGGGCGAATCTGTTTCATGGCTTTCAGCAGTTTGGATTAAGCGCAGAGCAGGTAGCCAATTTTGTCTCTCCGGCTGAGGTCAGGAATATTGTGGGCCGCGTCATGGGGGGGCAAGCTTCTTATCTAGATGGGCTGTTACAGGTCAGCGGCAGCGCGGCCAACCTATTTTTACTCAACCCAGCGGGTATGCTGTTTGGCCCCAATGCGCGGTTAGACTTGAGCGGTGACTTTACAGCCACAACAGCGACAGGTCTGGCCTTTGGCGATCGCGCTTTAACCACCCTGGGCGACAACAACTATGCTGCCCTGGTAGGCAATCCCACAGGCTTTATTTTCGCGGGTGCTGCCCCCGCCGCGATCGCCAATGCAGGCGACTTAGCGGTAGCCCCAGGGCGATCGCTGGCCCTGATCGGCGGTACGGTTGCCAACACGGGCACGCTGACGGCGGCAGAAGGCAGTCTGCTGGTGGCGGCAGTACCGGGAGAAAGCCTGGTGCGCCTTAGTCACCCAGCCATGCTGCTGAGTTTGGAGGTTGCGCCCCTCCCCGCTACCACGCCGGGAGCGGTGCCGACGTTTCAGCCGCTCGACTTACCCACCTTGCTGACAGGCGGATCTGCTGCTGGCTCCCCAGGGCTGAGCGTGAATGCGGATGGCAGTGTCAGTCTGGTGAATCAGACAGGGGCGATCGCAGCAGAACCTGGCACAACGATTGTTTCAGGCCGTTTAGATACTGCAGGCACCACAGGGGGCCAAATTGCGGTGGTGGGCGATCGCGTAGCTTTGCTCAGCAGTCACTTAGACGCTTCGGGCCAGCAGGGGGGTGGCAGTCTCCGCGTTGGCGGTGGCTATCAAGGGCAAGGCAGTCTACCCAATGCCACCCAAACTTACATCAGCGCGGATTCGCGTTTAGAGGCCAGTGCGGGCGATCGCGGCAATGGCGGACGGGTGATTGTTTGGGCCGACGACACCACTCGGTTCTATGGAGCGATCGCGGCTGGTGGCGGCATTCAAGCCGGTAATGGCGGTTTTGTAGAAGTGTCTGGCAAAGACAATCTGGTTTTTCGAGGGACGGTCAGCGTCGGCGCGGCTAATGGACAAGCAGGCAGGCTACTGCTTGATCCTGACTTCATTACTATTATTGATGCTCCTGATGGTAGCGGTACCCTAGATGATGAGCTGACCCCTGGATCTGATAGCGATTTGTTTGCCAGCGTGCCTAACGATGGCGCTAATACCCTCTCAGTAGGGCAGCTAGAAGCTTCTAGTAGTGATGCTCAACTCATTCTGCAGGCTAACAACGGCATTGCGATCGCAGATATTAGCGACGATCTAATAGCTCTCAACTTGAGCAGCGCTGCCGGGGGTTTCATCACGTTTGATGCTGATGCCGACGGGGATGGTGTCGGCAACTTCACAATGGATCCCAGCGATACGATTCGCACCAGTGGCGGTGCAGTGACTATTCGCGGCGTCAATATCCGCACAGGTGACATTCTGACCGATTTTGGCGATCCCACTGGCGACGTTGACATCCAAGGAGCTGCGCTCCGCTTGGGCCGAATTGATAGCGGCGATACGACGGTTGACGGCGGGCGAATTGAGCTAGTGGCTACTGAGGGAGATATTGTTGTTGACAGTCTGGAATCAGGCCCCGGCGGACTGAGAATTGAAGCTGCAGGGTTATTCCAGGCTGTTGGTAGCGATCTGGAGTTTTTTAATGCGCCCTCCGGTAGCGATCTGGGTGGGGTTCCCGTTAGCGTTTTAGTCCGATCGACCTTAACGACACCTGGTCAACTTGTGATTTTGCATAGTGGTGCGACCAGCGCCGCCCTGACTGAGGAAATCGTGATCGAGGGCAATAGTGCTGCTTTTGTGTTTGGTCCTAGAATCGATAACCCCAGCAATCCTGGACAGCTAGGGCCAGGGGCTAGCTACACGCCGCTGGTTTTTGGCAGTTCCGATTTTCCGGCAACTGTTAGTGGTGCGGCGGGGGCGATCGCCGTAGGTGCCGGTAGCGATGCCACACTGGTCACGTCTTTCCAAAACCAGCCGTTTGTTGCCGATTTTGACAGCGCTAGCGTGGATCAGCTAGAGCAAGAAGAAGAGGACGACATTGCTCGAAGTCGTTCTGCTACGGTGGCTCTTGATGCTGTCGCAGCAGACGAGGCAGCCTGCACGGCTCAGGCACTGGTCACCAATACTGAAGGCTTACCTGAACTAAGGACTAACTGCCCCACCGAACCCTCGGCGGATGATACCGTTCCTAAATAATCATGGGTCTGAAACTTAAGTGGATATTGCTGAGCGGGCTGGTTGCCCTATGGCTAATTTTGCCGCCTCTATCCTTGAGCGCCTACAGCAGTCAGGATGGTGTTCGGGATGGCAATTCTCCAGTTCCTGCCGTTCATTTCCTGTCCCAGGCTCTTGAGGCCGATGCTTTATTTCGTCAAGGCGTCGCCCAATATCAGGCCAATCAGTTTGCAGACGCTATCACCACTTGGCAAAGCGCCTTTGAGCACTATCAGCAAGATCAAAACCGCGATCGCGCTGGTATGACCGCCAATGCGATCGCCGCTGCCCAGCTCAAGCTTAGCCAGTACGCCAGTGCAGTTACCTGGGCCCAGCAGGCATTAGCCATTGCCGAAGCGCAGGCCGATCTGACGGCTCAGGCTCAGGCTCTCGGTAACTTAGGTATTGCTTATCTGGAGCAGGGACGCTACTGGCAGGCCGTTGAAACCTATCAGCGTTCCTTAGAACTATTGCCTACGGAAACGCCTACCGCAGCGACAGCTCAGCTACTGGGACTGTTGAGTAATGCCTATGGTGCCCTGGGTAACTATGAGCGGGCGATCGCGCTACAAGCTCGCAGCTTGGAGATGGCCCGCGCCCTGGGCAACACTGCTTTAGCGGCTACGGCCTTGAGCAATCTTGGTAGTCTCCACACAGCGGTAGGGGACTATGCGGCTGCTATGGAGCGCTATCAGGCGAGTCTCCGTCTGGCTAGAGCCAATCAGGATGATGCCAGCATCGCCTACGGGCTCAAAAATTTAGGAGTGGTCTATCACGCCCTAGATAATTTGCCTCAGGCCATTGATTACTATCAGCAAAGCCTTGCGATTATTCGTCACCTTTCTTTGCCAGCGTTAGAAGCGGCTGCGCTTAGCAATCTCGGTATTGCCTACGAAGACTTAGGAGACTCCGAGCAGGCGATCGCGCTGCATCGTCAAAGCTTAGCGATCGCAGAAGCCAGCACGGAACCACAGATAGTCGCAACGTCTCTGAATAATCTCAGCCATGCGCTGCTGGGGGCGAATCGTCTAGATGAAGCAGAAACCATGCTGCAGCGGGCAATTGATATCTTGGTGAACCTGCGTCAAAATCTGAGCGATCTTTACACCATTTCAGTCA
>JAAHIC010000342.1 GCA_010671965.1 Leptolyngbya sp. SIO4C5 | reverse complement strand
CGAGTAATATCGTCAATTGATTGAGTCATAATTCGCTGTATAGCAGCTAGAGAAGTTAGATACCCCCCTTAAGAATTGGCTTGATTTTATCAGTCAGTCTGAGAGCTAGACCAAGACTGATTGAGATGCAAGCAATCATTGAAACGGTGAATTTGCCAGAGTTCAGTATTATATCGAGTCTGGTCGGTTCGATCCCAGCGATCGCAATCAATCCAAAACTCAAACAGGCTGGTGTTAGGAATATTAATCTGCCAGCTGCGATCGCAGCCCAGGACACAGGCCACCAAATGCTGCAGCAGCCAGCTATGGCTGACAATCCAGAGGCGATCGCCATTCTGGTGGTGTTCTAATAAGTAGTCAAGAAAATCCTGGGCCCGTCGCCTTACCTGCGCCGGGGATTCGGCACCGGGAATAGGCAGCCAGTCCAGCGAATTTAGCAGCCCCTGGGCTAGTTCAGGATAGCGACTTGTAGCTTCGGCCCAGGTCAAGCCCTGCAAAATCCCCTGATGGCCTTCTTGCAGCGCCGAGGCGCTAATGGGCAAAACTGCGCCGTTGCCCGTCACGGCAGGCTGAACTAGGTGAGAGCGCAGAATTGTCGCCGTTTGATGAGCGCGCTGCAGCGGGCTGGTATAGATATGAGTGGCTGGCTCGGTGTGAGCCAGTAAGTAGGCGCCAAGCTGCTGGGCCTGGGTTTGACCCAGCGGCGACAGGGCTGAATCTGCCTGTCCCTCCATCTGCTGAGTCTGATTCCCTAGAGACTGGGCGTGGCGGATAAAAAGCAGTTGCAAAAAGGGCATTGCAGGTCGAATTTTGCCGCTTACCGCTAGAATTACAGACAGTTGGCGTTTCAATTTAAGCGTAACTTTTAGCTTAGTTGAGCCTGTAGCTGGCAATTTCTACTACTGTAGCTGTTTATATTAGGTGACGAATGCTGCTGAAATCGACGACTCGGCACATCCATATTTACACGGCAGAGGTTCAAGATAACGAGCTGATTCCGAGTGATAGCGTTCTGACGTTAGATATTGACCCCGACAATGAGTTTAACTGGTCGGAAGAGTCTCTGCAGCAGGTCTATCGGGAGTTTGATCGACTAGTTGAAGCCTACAATGGGGCTGAGCTGACCGATTACAATCTACGCCGCATTGGTTCCGATCTAGAGCACTTTATTCGCGGACTGTTGCAGGGCGGACAGATCAGCTATAACCTTAAAAGCCGCGCCGTGAATTACAGTATGGGACTGCCTCAGGTAGTCGCTGATGCTGCCGAATAGTCAATTTTTAACCGTTATCTGTAGGCTCCGGTGATTTACTGCCCTAATCACAGTTGTCAGACCGCTAATCCAGAAGCTAACCAGTTTTGCCAGGTCTGCCGCACGCCTCTGCCGCATCGCTATCTATGGGCAGTGGGCGCAGATTTATCACTGCCTGCCGGAGATCTACTGGGCGATCGCTACCAGCATAAACAGGCCCAAATTTTTCTAGATACTCAACCGGGATTGCCGCCAGAGGTCAGTGAGCAGATGCCGGACTGGGTCATTCCCTACCTGCATCTTTCTATCTATCCGCGCCATATTCCACGGCCTTATAGTCTACAGACGGTGACCCTGGGGTCAGAACTGCGTACGGTTTTGCTGCTAGAAGAAGCTGCGATCGCGGGTCATCTACCAGGCCAGACTCCTAGGCTGCTGCCAGCTTTAGCTGACGCTTGGGCAACAGCAGATGCTTTAGTTCAGCTTGACTGGCTGCGGCAAATTGCTCAGCTTTGGCAGCCGTTTCATGCTGAGCGGGTTTTAAGTACGCTCATGCTGCCAGCAGTGCTGCGGGTGGAAGGGGCTAGTCTCCGCATTCTAGAATTGCGATATGACGTGGAAAACCAGTCCAGTGCCGCTGCTTTAGTCGATCTGGGTGAAGTTTGGCAGCCTTTGGCTAACCAAGCTCAAGGGGCGATCGCCCCTTTTTTAGCTCAGCTCTGCCAGCAGCTGCAGCAGGGTATTTTTCACAGTCCAGAACAGCTAGTTGACTGTCTTAATCAGGCAATTCAGCAAAGCAGTCAGGGACGACAAATCATCCTTGACTGGGCAACTTACACCGATAAAGGTCCCACCCGTCAGCGGAATGAAGATGCCTGTTATCCCGCTAGCGGCAGCGTCGATCGGCTGGTGATTTCGCCTGTCGGGGCTGGGGGCAAGCCGTCCTCGGCGCTGATCATCGTCTGCGATGGCATTGGCGGACATCAGGGGGGAGATGTAGCCTCGAAGCTAGCGATCGCCACGATTGAACAAACCCTGACCAGTTTTTTAGCGCAGGCGGCTGATCAATCTCCGGCGGCGATCGCCCTAGAGATCGAAAAAGCTATTTGCCAAGCCAATGACGCTATTGCCCGTCGCAATGACAACGAAGGGCGTCAGGCCCAAGAGCGAATGGGCACAACGCTGGTGATGGCCTTGATCTATGGTCACGACCTCTATATTGCCCACGTGGGGGACAGCCGCGCCTATCACGTCAGTCCTCTAAGCTGTCGTCAGCTTACCCTAGATGACGACGTAGCGGCCCGTGAAACTCGGCTTGGCTATAGTCTCTACCGACAGGCGCTTGCCCATCCGGGCACTGGCTCACTGGTGCAGGCCCTGGGTATGACTTCCTCTAAAAGTCTCTATCCGGCCGTACAGCGATGGGTGCTAGATGAGGCCGCCGTTTTACTACTGTGCTCAGATGGCCTCAGCGATAACGATCAGGTTGAGGCGCTTTGGACAACTGAACTGCTGCCCGTTCTGACCGAACAGCGCTCGGTGGCTGAGGCAGGGCGGCAGCTAATCCAGCTCGCCAATACCCGCAACGGCCATGACAATGTAACGGTAGGGCTAATGCGGATTGGGGTTGCTCAGAAAGCCGAAATTGCCGTTGATGCAGCGCTGGCTGCGCCTCATCCCCTCTCTGAGCGGCTGACGGCTGAGACCACAGCGCCCTTAAAATCGCCTGCCTCCCCCACTGTCAGTGAGCCAAAATCCCCCCAACCGACCAAGGCTTCACCTGGTCAGTCAATGGGCTGCTTGGTGGGTAGTCTGCTGGCGGTCAGCGCGATCGCTGGGACACTGGCCCTATTTCTGGTACCAGCGTTTAGGCGGCCTGGAGTCAGAGAGCCAGTGACAGCCTTTGAGAGCGCTAACTGGTCAGCCGCCCTGACCGGACAGTCGCTGCTAAATCCTGATGTGCCCCCGGCGGCGGCGGAGATAGAAGTAGGTACCTTTTTACAAATCAACCCAGGTAACCGAGCCGGTGGCCCAAGTTCGCTAGTGCTACAGAATCAGCCGGGAAATGCTGACAATTCCGCTTTACCCACTTCTGCCAATCCTGAGAATATAGAGGGAGTGATTCCGGCAGGCGGCATTTTTCGAGTCCTTGGCGCTCAGGTAATGGGCGATCAAACCGAGTGGGTGCGCCTGAGAGTGTGTTCTATTCCTTCAGGGGCAACGCTGGGCGATCGCCCAAGTGAGTCTACAGGCGCACCAGAACAGCCTGCACCTCCGGCTCCGGCTGAACTGCTTGACTTGCTGCAACCTGGAGAAGAGGGATGGATTCAGGTTTCTGCGATCGCCGCAACCGTTCGCCCGCTGGTGAATCTGGACGTGTCGCAGCAAGGGGTTTGCATCAACTGATGGCTTAAAGTTAGCTTAAGCGTCTTATCTTAGATATTTAGACCGAACAATCAGGCTGGTAGCTTTGATGCCTTCGTCCGACAACCTTTGCCTTAGACTCGCGATCGCCCGCCTGACGACGGCGGATCCTGAGCACTATGCCATCTGGGTCGTAGAGTCTCCCCATCCGGGGGGATATTTTCATCATGACTGTGTTTGGAGCGCAGCCCTGACCCAGGCTTGGAATAGCTGGCAGCAGATGTTTTCCCTACGGGGCCTCCCGGATGTGCCCCACGTGCCTTCTCTCTACGTGCCCAGCTTCGTGCTTGAACCTTTGGAGGGGGAAGAAGATGAATCGGCAGGGCAGCCCCGCAGCTACAGCAGCCGCCTGATGCAGCATCTGGGCGTAAATCTTTGGCAATGGCTGTTTGAAGGCCCAATTCAGCGTAGCCTTGACCAAAGCTTAGGCATTGCGATGGGGCAAAACAGACCGTTGCGCCTGCGGCTAGAGATTCGTGATCCTGACCTAATTGCGCTGCCCTGGGAAATCATGCAGCAGCAGGCCGGACGACAGGCTCTCTCACTCAGCCAGCAGGTTTTCTTCAGTCGTACCACCAGTGACGTCGATCCGCTGCCGGAAGTGGAGCTAGATTCTTCGCTGCGAGTGCTGCTAGTCTTGGGTCAAGATGAGCGGGTGGCTAATGATGTCACGGCCCCCCAGCCAGAACAGAAACCTACCCTAAAACTGCAGGAAGAGGCCGCAGCCCTCAAAGATCTGCTGGAGCGAGGGACTTCCGGCATTCGGAATACGCCTGTAGGCCCGGCTGCTCCGGTGGTCTGTCAGGTGGATACGCTGCTGCAGCCGGATCCAGGACAGCTAATCAAAGCCTTAGATAACGGTATCTACAACGTTTTCTTCTATGCCGGACATGGCGTACCCGCTGCCGACGGTGGCCTGCTATTTCTGCAGCCCACGGCGACGCTCAACGGCACTGAGCTGGCTCAGGTCCTTACCCGCTGCCATGTCAAGCTGGCAGTCTTTAATACCTGCTGGGGCGCTCAGCCCGATCAGAGTTTGCAACAGACGATTCCGCGCAGCAGCCTAGCTGAGGTGCTGCTGCACCACGGTGTTCCGGCAGTGGTGGCAATGCGAGATTCTATTGCCGATGAGGAGGCGCTCAGCTTCATTCAAGCCTTTGCCCAATCTCTCATGGAGCGATTACCTGTAGATCAGGCAGTCGCGATCGCCCGGCAGCATCTCTTAACGCTGTACAAGTTTAATCAGCCTGCCTGGACCCTCCCTGTCCTCTACATGCATCCAGAGTTCAACGGCGACTTGCTCAATCCGGTGCGAGAAGAGATTACCCGGCTGCCCAGCGACACCAATCTTGACCTCAGCCATCGCCCCCAGGCTAGTCTACGGGCAATGGACGGCCCCGAAGATGTTTGGCCTATCTATGGCGGGCTGATGCGGGTTGGTCGTCTGCCTGACAATGATTTGGTGATTCCAGAACCCTGGGTTTCTAGCAAACATGCCGAAATTTTCTGTCGTCGGACGGTCACGCCAGCGGACGGACAGCGCCAAACTAAAAATACAGCTTATTTCCTGAGGGATTTTTCGCGTAATGGCACTTTCTACCGCAGTGACGACGGCTGGCGACAAGTACAGCGTCAGGAAGTTCCTTTAAGTCCTGGCACTCAGCTCCGTTTTGGTAGCTCCAAAGGGCGACTGCTGGAATTTGTGGTTGAAGGTGCATCCCCCTCTCCTCAGACATAAGCTGTATTTTTAGTTTGGCGCTGTCCGTCCGCTGGCGTGACCGTCCGACGACAGAAAATTTCGGCATGTTTGCTAGAAACCCAGGGTTCTGGAATCACCAAATCATTGTCAGGC
>JAAHIC010000341.1 GCA_010671965.1 Leptolyngbya sp. SIO4C5 | reverse complement strand
TCAAGAGCAGTTCGGCACCGAGCTAGCCAACGTCCGGGCGCAGGTAGACGATTTAGAAGATCGCACTGCCTTCTTAGAATCCACTCAGTTTTCTACCACCACTAAGCTCCGAGGCGTCGTTTTTGCCCACGTCAATGCCGCCTTTGCTGACGGTGATATCAGGGCAGAGGGACTTAACGTGTTTGCACCTGCCCGTGATGCAGCAGGCGATCCGGTCATTCGCACCATTGCAGACGATCCGGCCACAACCTTCAGCTATTTGGCCTGGATTAACTTAGATACCTCTTTCACTGGCGCTGATTTGCTTACCTTGCAGATGGCCGTTGGGACAGGCAACGCCCCGGCCAATACCTTCGGTTCCGCCGGACTGTTTAATACGTTTGGCGTTCCTTTCACCCTGCAGCGAGGCGGGGTAGAAAATAACGCGCCGGTGTTAAGAGAGCTGTCCTATGCTTTTCCGGTAGGGGATAGCCTACAGCTCGTGATTGGCCCCCGGATTAACTGGTACCGCTATTTTGACAACAACCGCTTTACCTTCCTCATCACTGGAGCTAACAGCTTCAACTCCAGCGGTGGCACTCAGGTTAACGCGGTAGACCGGGGCGCGGGAGCCGTCGCCGTTTGGGACATTGCCGACTGGGCCGATCTGCGGCTGGCCTATATGAATGAAAGCACCGAGTTTCTGCCGACTCAGCCCCCGGCCAGCGACCCCGATCGCGGTCTGTTTGGCGGCACTAACACGCTGACGGCACAGCTTGGCGTCACGCCTTTTGATCGGCTCAATCTGCGCTTCCTCTATACCCGCACCAGCTATCAGCCTAATGCCAACGGCTTCGTCGGCGGCGCTCTCAGCGAGCCGATCTACGGTTTTGCCGATGACGGTCAGGGCGGGCCGCTCAACGCAGCGGCTGCCGATACCTTTTTGTTTAACTTTGACTGGCTGGTGACGGACTGGTTGGGGCTATTTGGCCGCTATAGCTACGGCAGCACCGATGTCTATCCGGCAGCGGCGGCTCTTGATCGAGGCGAAATCAACGCTCAGTCAGTTCAGGTGGGGGTTGCTTTCCCTAACCTGTTTAAGGAAGGTGCTTTAGCCACAATTTCCTACCTGAAACCTTTCTCCGTTCTAGACGGACGGGATTTTCTCATATCGGGTGGTGGCAACGGCGGCGTGCAGGAGGAGCTAGAAATCACCTATCGCTATCCGGTGAATAACTATATGGCGATTGTGCCGTCCTTTTACTGGATTGGGAATGCCAATAACTTTAGCGACAACCCGGATATCTACGTGCTGAACCTGCAAACCCAGTTCTTTTTCTAGTTCATGACCGCAAGTAGGGTGGGGCTTCCCACCCTGCGGCTTTGGCCGCTCCAGCAAAAGAGTCTGGACAGGACGACAGATTAGAGGCAGCGTCGCTTTTTTAGGCAACTGGATCTATTGCTAACAGTTGCCACCAATCAGGAGACTTAGAATATCTCACAAAGCGCTGAACAGGCTCAGTCAAGGATCTATGGAAAATCTAAAAGCGATTGTCATCGGAGCAGGTATGGGCGGCCTCACTGCTGCGATCGCCCTGCGGCAGGCAGGTTACACAGTTGAAATTTACGATCGCGTCCGCGAGCTGCGCCCCGCCGGAGCCGGTATCTCTCTCTGGTCAAACGGGGTCAAAGTGCTGAATCGGCTGGGATTGGGGGATAAAATTGCCCAGATTGGCGGTCAGATGGATCGGATGGCCTATATTTCTAAGACGGGTGAAACGCTGACAGATTTTAGCCTAGCCTCAATTGTGGAGCAGGTAGGCCAGCGGCCCTATCCGGTATCCCGGACTGACCTGCAGCAGATGCTGCTAGATACCTACGGCGCTGACCAAGTGCAGCTCGACTCCAAGTGCGTAGCGGTGGAGCAAGATGACGACAGCGCTACGGCCATTTTTGCCGATGGCCGACGGGCAACGGGGGACGTGGTGGTGGGGGCGGATGGTACCCACTCGATTATTCGCACTTATGTGCTGGGGCAGAAAGTTGAGCGCCGCTATGTGGGTTATGTCAACTGGAACGGGCTGGTGCCTGCCAGTGAAGACTTAGCGCCGAAAAATAGCTGGGTGATTTATGTCGGTAACGGCCAGCGGGCCTCAATGATGCCAGTGGGGGGCGATCGCTTCTACTTTTTCCTCGATGTGCCACTGCCAAAGGATACGCCGAGCGAGGCCGAGAGCTACCGGGAGGAGCTATTTGGCTACTTTCAAGGCTGGGCTGACCCCGTCCAGCGACTGATTCAGCGGCTGGATCCCGCCAAGACGAACCGGGTAGAAATTCACGATATTGAACCGCTACAAACGCTAGCCAAAGGCCGGGTAGTGCTGCTGGGAGACGCGGGCCACAGCACCGCCCCTGACCTCGGACAGGGCGGCTGTCAGGCAATGGAGGATGCTTGGGTGCTGAGCAACTTGCTGCTGACCACTAATATCAGCGTCGCCGACGCGCTGCAGCGCTATGAGCTGGCCCGCAAAGACCGCGTTGCTGAGATTATTCTGAAAGCGCGTGAGCGAGCCGCTATGATCCACGGCAAAATACCCGATCAAACTCAAAGCTGGTACGACTCTTTGGCCCAGGAAGATGGCGTTAGCATCAAAGGGGCGATCGCCAAAACGATTCTCAAAGGGCCGCTGCACTGATGGCCTACTCGATCGCAGCCTTGAACCACATGAGCCAGCCTGAGTTTGTGGCGGCTTTGGGGGCAGTGTTTGAAGATACCCCGGCGATCGCGGCTCAGGCCTGGCAATATCGACCGTTTGCGAGTAGGGCAGATTTGCACCAAAAAATGGCCGCCATTGTGGCGGCTCTCTCCCCCGACCAGCAACTGGCCCTGATTCGAGTCCATCCTGACCTGGGCAGCAAAGCGCAGATGGCAGCGGCGTCAGTGCAGGAGCAGGCAGGAGTGGGGCTAGATCGGCTCTCGGCAGACGAATTTGAGCGGTTTCATCGGCTTAATCAGGCTTATAAAGCTAAATTTGGCTTTCCGTTCATCGTGGCGGTCAAAAACCACACTAAAGACAGTATTCTGCAGGCTTTTGAACAGCGACTGCCCAATAGCTTAGAAGGAGAGAGAGAGAAGGCGATCGCGGAAATTAGTCAGATTGCCTATTTTCGACTATCGGCACTGGTGCAGGACGTTTCTGGGATGGCGATGGACTGACCCGGCTAGTAGCAGGCCAGATGGCAAAGATACCCCATCACACCTTATTCAACCGATAGAAAAAACCGGCGATCGCCCACAGGCCCAGCCGCCAAGGAACAAAACCTGCTTGGCGGCTAGGTCAGTTTTTAACTCAGCAGATCGCCCGTTTCCTGCAGTGAGTGCAGGCGGTGATAGAGTCCGCCCTGCTGCAGCAGTTCAGCATGGCTGCCCACTTCTAAAATGCGGCCTTGATCAAGCACAACAATCTTGTCGGCTTCGCGGACGGTACTCAGGCGGTGAGCAATAATCAGCGTCGTGCGGGTACCCAGGATATTGCGCATAGCCAGCTGGATTGAGCGCTCTGATTCATAGTCCAGGCTAGAGGTGGCTTCGTCAAACACCAGCACGTCCGGATTGACCAGCAGCGCTCTGGCAATGCCGAGCCGCTGCCTTTGGCCGCCAGAGAGCCGCACTCCCCGCTCCCCAACTACCGTGTGATAGCCCCGGGGTAAGAGATGAATAAACTCATCGACACGGGCGATATTGCAGGCGGCCTCGATTTCGCTAAAGCTAGCGTTGGGATTGCCGTAGGTGAGGTTGTCCAGCAGCGTGCCGTTGAAGACATCTACTTCCTGATGCACAATTGCCAGTCGCCGCCGATAGCCCGTCACATCCAGCCGCCGAATATCTTCGCCATCCATCAGGATGCGGCCCTGCTGCGGCTCAAAATAGCGGAACAGCAGCTTCACCAGCGTTGACTTACCCGACCCCGATCGCCCGACTAAGGCCACGGTTTGATACGGCTCAATTAGCAGGTCGATATCCTGCAGTACCGGGCGCTGCGGCTCGTAGCCAAAGGTAACTCCTTCAAAATGTAGCTTGCCGGTGAACTGATAGCTGGGGGCGGCTTCCGGCAGGGCCAGCACGTTGCCGCCTTCTTGACTGCTGGGCATCTCCATGAACTCGTGCAGGCGCAGCATGGAGGCATAGCGCCGGGTAAAGATTTCTGCCAGGTTGCTGATCGGCTCTAGCTCAGCGTAGGCCATGCTAGATACCGTCAGCGTGGTGACAAAATAGCCCAGAGAAATTTGGCCGGTGAGGGTCGCCCATAGGGTCAGCCCCAAGACGCCAAACACGCAGCTCTGAATTACCATTTCCTGCCAGGTCATCAGCTTGACGTAGGCCCGGTGGATGCTGTAATCCACGACGGTAAACTCTCGCTGCAGCCGCTGCTGCTGGCGTTTGAGTTCGCGGGCTTCGGTGGCAAAGGCTTTGACGGTTTTGATATTGGTAATCAGCTCTGAGGTATGGCTTTCGGTATTCTCCATATAGCGATCGAGGGCCTGCTCCTTGCGGTTAATTCTCAGCAGATCCTTGAGGCTGTAGGCCAGGATGGCGACAAAAGAGAGCAGGAACAGCAGCGCAATCGGCCAGGCGATGAAGGCGATGACGCAGAAGATGCCTACGACCCGCACCAGCTTAGGAATAAGCTGTCCGGCGATTTCAGGGTACGTCCAGGTGTGGTTCGACAGTCCCCGCGCCACCCGTCCGGCAATCCGACCGGGGTTGTTCTCGTCATAGAACTCTAGGGGCAGGGTCAAGATTTTGCCCACGACTTTGGCCGCATGGTCGCGGCGCGATCGCAGGGCAATATCCCAGTGGAACCAGACTCCTAGCCAGGGTTCAATCGGGGCACGGCCTACGGTGACTAGGAAAATCAGGCCCAGGAGTAGGCCCAGCGCCAAAGGGCGATCGCTCGGCAGGCCAGTGAGCCTAGCAGTTGAGTCAATTAGCCACTGGCTCAGCTTGTCCGTGGGCTGATTGGAAACCACGTTTAGAATTTGACCAATGGCGTAAGGCACCACCAGATCTAGAATTTGAAACAGGCTGCTAGCGGCAATGCTGAGGTAGGCGATCGCCCTGTAGCGCCTGTAGTATTGAATAACATCTTTGAACTTAGCCATTACAATCTGCGGTTAAACCGCTGCTATAGTCGGTAGGCACGGCGAGCTGGCCCTATGCCACGGCATAAGGCAAAGGCGCATTCGTTTGCGCCTCAAATTTAGACAAAAAAGCTAATTAGACTCAGCGGTGGCTGAGTCGGCAGGGACAATTCGTTAAGCATCCATGTTGGATGTGATTCCAGTATATACTACAAAAAATACTTTGTAGTACGATACAGGCAAAAACCTGAATTTTCTTAGCCAGACCATTTTTCCAGCAGCGTAAATAGCTGCTCATATCGACTGGCTTGCGCATGTAGTCATCCATGCCCGCCAGCGAGAAGCCGATTCGCAGCACACGATTGTGATTGGCCTGACGGCTCACGCGATGGTGGGCGATCGCGAAAAGTGCTTGCAGGCGGGCATGGATGACTACA
>JAAHIC010000340.1 GCA_010671965.1 Leptolyngbya sp. SIO4C5 | reverse complement strand
GCTCTAATTCTAGATTTTTAATTTCGTTAATTAGGAGCTTTCTTATGACACAGGGATTTTTTCAGTTGGCTATTGCCTTAGCCATTTTGTTGACGGTGGCGCCTTTTCTAGGAAGGTACATGGCCCGAATTTTTATGGGCCAGAGAACGGTTCTTGATCCCGTCGCTGTCTCTCTAGAGCGTTTTTTATCGTCTGCAGGGGGCTTTGCCAATCAGGCATCGATGACGGGCGGTCAATACGTCAGAGCGGTACTGGTCAGTAACTGGGTGATGGGGATCTTGGTGTATCTCATCTTTATGCTGCAAGGGGCGTTGCCGCTAAATCCGACGAACTTGGAGGCGCCCAGTTGGGATTTGGCTCTGCACACCGCTATTTCGTTTGTGACCAATACAAATCAGCAGCATTATTCGGGCGAAACAACCTACAGCTACTTTTCGCAGGTTGGGGCGCTAGGCTTTTTAATGTTTACCTCAGCCGCGACAGGAATTGCCGTCGCGATCGCTTTCATTCGCGGCCTGACGGGAAAGGCGTTGGGTAACTTTTATGTTGACCTGACCTTGTCAATCACAAGGATTTTACTGCCAATTTCGATCATAGGGGCGATCGCTCTCCTTATTGCCGGAGTACCAGAGACCTTTGCGGGTCCGGCAGTTGCTCAAACTCTCGAAGGCGCGACTCAGTATATTGCTCGCGGCCCGGTAGCCCATTTCGAGATTATCAAAGAGTTGGGCGAAAACGGGGGGGGCTTCTTCGGCATCAACTCTGCTCACCCTTATGAGAATCCCAACAACTTTACGAATCTGTTGACCAATATCATCATGCTGGTGATTCCGGCAGGGCTAATCTTGACCTATGGCATCATGGCTGGCAAACCTCGCCAAGGCTGGCTCATCTTTGGCATGGTATTTATCTTTTATGCCGTTCTAGTCGGGATTGCCGCCGTAGGAGAGTTTCAGGGCAACCCCTTGGTGAACAGCCTTTTGGGAGAGCAGGCCCCCAACTTGGAAGGCAAGGAATTGCGATTTGGTTGGGCACTTACGGCGCTTTGGGCCGTTTCAACCACAGGAACAATGTGCGGCGCCGTAAATGGAATGCACGATTCCCTTATGCCTGCCGGTGGTTTTGCCACCCTGGCAAATATGTTTCTGCAAATTGTCTGGGGAGGTCAGGGGACAGGTACCGCCTACCTGTTTGTTTTTCTGATTTTAACTGTGTTCCTGACGGGTTTGATGGTAGGACGCACGCCCGAATTCTTCAGCCGCAAGGTTGAGAAACGAGAGATTGTCTTGGCCAGTATTATCCTGCTGGCTCATCCGATCGCAATTTTGATTCCCGGAGCGATTACTCTGGCTTTTCCGGCAGCCCTAGCCGGGATCAGCAACCCTGGCTTTCACGGCATTTCCCAGGTGATCTATGAATACGCTTCCGCTGCAGCGAATAACGGTTCCGGCTTTGAAGGGCTAGGGGATAACACCCTCTGGTGGAACCTTAGCACTGGCTTCTCCCTAATTGTCGGTCGCTACGTGCCCATCATTGCCTTGATTTACCTGGCCGACAGTATGGCTCAGAAGCAGCCCGTACCAGAAACGGCAGGTACTCTCTACACTGACAGCTTTTTGTTTACGAGTGTGACTGCAGGCACCATCCTCATTCTGGGGGCGCTAACTTTCCTGCCCGTGTTGGCGTTAGGGCCGATCGCAGAAGGATTTGCGATCGCAAGAGCCGCCGCCGAAGTGACGGTTGGCCTCTAGCTCCCAGCCCTGGCTTCGTTTGCTGAATCCTGTTGGTTCTGAGTCCTTTTATCTATCAAAGCTATGACCAGTTCTACGCAACCACGTCCTCAATCTAGCAGTCCGCGTGAAGGGCGACGACACCCGCCCCAGGTAAACATGTCCGGTCTTTACCAGCGGGCCTTCAAAGAAGCTTTTCTCAAGCTTGATCCACGAGTGATGTGGAAAAACCCCGTCATGTTTGTGGTCTGGATCGGCACGATCATCACACTTTTGCTGACCTTCAACCCTGGACTGTTTGGCCCCGTACCGGATAACCCAGTTCTGTTTAATAGCCTGATCGCCATCATTTTGCTTTTCACCATCGTATTTGCCAACTTTGCTGAAGCGGTCGCTGAAGGTCGTGGGAAGGCTCAGGCCGCTGCGCTGCGCTCTACCAAGTCAGAGACGATAGCTCGCAAGGTTTTGGCCGATGGCTCAGTTAAGGAAGTGTATTCCACGAGTCTGAGGCAGGGCGATCGCATCCAGGTTGTTGCTGGCGACATTATCCCTGCTGACGGCGAAG
Source organism: Leptolyngbya sp. SIO4C5 (assembly GCA_010671965.1). GTDB lineage: Bacteria > Cyanobacteriota > Cyanobacteriia > Phormidesmidales > Phormidesmidaceae > Sphaerothrix > Sphaerothrix gracilis. The sequence goes on along the minus strand of JAAHIC010000340.1, from coordinate 3,274 downwards.
TATTGGATGGGGTCGCCTCAGTCGATGAATCAGCCATCACTGGGGAGTCTGCTCCAGTACTTAAGGAAGCAGGCTCAGATGTTGCTAGCTCGGTCACAGGCGGTACCAAAATTATTTCGGACGAGCTGACAATTCAGGTGACGGCTGACCCTGGTAAAGGATTCATTGACCGGATGATTGCCCTGGTGGAAGGCGCTGAACGTAGCAAAACCCCTAACGAAATTGCCTTGACCGTGCTATTGGCGGTGCTGACCCTAGTGTTTTTAATCGTGGTGGCAACCTTACCGACTCCAGCAGCCTACATCAGCAGTCCCGTGAGCGTCGCCATTTTGATTGCGCTGTTGGTAGCGCTGATTCCCACCACAATTGGTGGCCTGCTAAGCGCTATCGGTATTGCCGGGATGGATCGCGTGGCCCAGTTCAACGTCGTGGCGACTTCGGGGCGGGCAGTCGAAGCCTGTGGTGATATCAATACGCTAGTGCTGGATAAAACCGGAACCATCACCCTGGGTAACCGCTTGGCCGAAGAATTCATTCCTCTCAACGGTCACAGTCTGGAGAAAGTCGCGTCTGTGGCACTGGCCGCCAGCATCTTCGATACAACCCCTGAAGGAAAGTCTATTGTGCGGTTGGCCCAACAGCAAGGAGCCACGATTGCCTTCAATAAGAAGACAGCGGAAGCGGTAGAGTTTTCGGCCCGGACTCGCATGAGCGGCACAAACCTGCCCGATGCCGAAATTCGTAAAGGGGCGGTAGATGCGATTCGAGGCTTTGTTCGCTCCCGGGGTGGCAAAGTGCCTGAAGGACTAGATCAGGCATTTGAAAGAGTTTCTCGTTTGGGGGGAACGCCGCTGGCTCTCTGCCAAGATGACGAAATTTACGGGGTGATTTACCTAAAAGACATCATCAAACCCGGCATTCATGAACGGTTTGACCAATTGCGGCGCATGGGAGTCCGCACAATCATGCTGACAGGGGATAACCGCATTACCGCTGAGGTGATTGCTCAAGAAGCCGGGGTCGATGATTTTATTGCCGAAGCTACTCCTGAAGATAAAATCCAGGTGATTCAGGCAGAACAGGCAGAAGGCAAGCTAGTGGCAATGACCGGCGACGGCACCAACGATGCCCCAGCTTTAGCCCAGGCCAACGTGGGACTAGCGATGAACTCCGGCACCCAGGCCGCCAAAGAAGCCGCCAACATGGTCGATCTCGACTCCGACCCCACTAAGCTGATTGATCTAGTCACGATTGGCAAGCAGTTACTGATCACTCGCGGGGCATTGACGACTTTCTCCATTGCCAATGACATCGCCAAATACTTCGCCATTATTCCGGCTATGTTTGCCCCAGCCGGTATCGGTGCGCTCAACATTATGGGATTAAATAGCCCCCAATCTGCTGTTCTGTCTGCCCTGATTTATAACGCTTTGATTATTCCGGCTCTGATTCCTTTGGCTTTGAAAGGAGTGCAGTTCCGTCCGTTGACTGCGAATCAATTGCTTCAGCGCAACATACTGATCTTCGGCCTGGGTGGCGTCGCTGCTCCCTTTATTGCCATCAAATTAATTGATCTTATCCTTGGCAGCGTTGGTTTGGCGTAGGGAGATTTTGCACCATCTGCCCCATGCGCACCACAGAAAACTCAGAGCGTGCAGCCATCTGCTTAAGCTTCCCTCCTGGCCTGACGCGCTTCTCTGAAAAAGTAACCCGCTCAAACTTTGAATTTTAAGCCGCCCTTACATTGGAGAAATTCTGCATGAATTGGTCTACCTTGCGTCCGCTGGAAGTTTTGAATGACTGGCTAGAGCGTCTTCAACAGCGCCGTACCCGCATCGCCCTAGGTCTCTTCATCGCTCTATGCCTGAACTTGGCGATCGCTCCGGCGCTTTATGCCGCTACCGATAGTCTCAGTCGCGGTAATGCTTATGCTTTGGGTCTCCTTGGCCTAGTTGTCATTGGGCTGACGGCCTATCTCACTACCGTTATTCTCAAACCGGAGAAATTTTGACCTTGCTGAAAAGACTGATCAACCAAATCCGTGAACAGATTCGACTCAGCCGCCTGAGACGACAACTACGTCAAGCAGCGCTAGATCGAATTCGCAGTCGCCATCGCCAGAGACATCCAGTGGCAACCCAAAGCTTTTTCAACTGACGTTCTAGCGTTTTGACCTTCTAGCTCTCTAAACTTAATTGATTTAGGCAAAAACCATGATTCAAGACATCTTCAGCAGCATCCGCACGACAGTCGTGCTTTGGTTCCTTACCGCCCTGATTTATCCCTTACTGATTTTCGCGATTGGACAGGGGATCTTTCCGACCCAAGCTAACGGCAGCCTAATTATGAATGAGCAAGGTCAGATTGTCGGCTCTACCCTAATCGGTCAGGCTTTTAGCCGCGATGAATACTTTCGGAGCCGTCCAAGCATAGTGGACTACAGCTCCGGTGAAGATGCGGCTCCTACGGGCCTATCAGGAGCTACAAACTTAGCTCCTAGCAATCCTGAATTACTTGAGCAAGTGCAGCAAAGAGCAGAAATTCTGCAAGCTGCGGACATTCAGCTTACCGCTGATTTACTCTACAGCTCCGGTTCTGGCCTAGACCCTCATATTTCGCCTGCCAGCGCTCTAGCCCAAGTTGACCGCATTGCAACTATTCGCAACCTGTCAGCCGACGAGCTGCAAACCCTAATCAAACAAAATACCGAAGGCCGTTTCTTAGGCATCTTTGGCGAACCAACCGTCAATACGGTCGTGCTCAATCTAGCTTTAGATCAGCTTTAAGGCCCTAAATTTTTAACCTCTTCACGTTCTAACTTGTCCACACATGTATAAGCCAGCCGCAATCAACTCTATCAGCTACCAAAAGCCCCCTTGTCGAGGTAAACACAAAATTTTTATTGGCATGGCCCCCGGCGTCGGCAAGACATACCGAATGCTCGAAGAGGGGCAGGCTCTGAAGCAAGATGGCGTTGACGTGATTGTTGGGTTATTAGAAACGCATGGTCGAGAAGAGACGGCCCTCAAGGCTGAAGGTCTAGACCTGATTCCCCGTAAACAAGTTAATTGCCGAGGAGTCATGCTGCTAGAAATGGATACGGAGGCTATTTTGCAGCGAGATCCGCAACTGGTTCTAGTGGATGAGCTGGCCCATACCAATGTGCCGGGTTCTCAGTGGGAGAAGCGTTATCAGGATGTTGAACAACTTTTAGAGGCTGGGATGAGGTGATCCAACCGGGGGAAACGCGACGGCAGAAGGTGTATGTCAAAGA
>JAAHIC010000034.1 GCA_010671965.1 Leptolyngbya sp. SIO4C5 | reverse complement strand
TTACTAAGGCCGCAGCGGCCTGCTGCTGTCGAGCAGCGGCCGCTGCGGCCTTAGTAAAAGCGACCCAGTCCCTCAACCAGAGTGGTCTCAGGCTAGAGGAAACCCTGCAGCGCGTCATGCATGAGGCTAAGCAGTTGATGAATGCTGATCGCAGCACCCTTTGGCTACTTGATCGCTCGCGGCAGATCCTCTGGGCAGAGATTCCCACGGTCAACGGCTGGTCGCAGACGGTCGAGATTGCCGTAGGTCAGGGCTATGTGGGGCAGACGGCTGCTGAAAAAAAAACCTGTAATGTTCCCTACGATATTTATCAGCGAGCGGGTTCTCAGGTCGCGCGGCAGGTAGATCAAATTAGCGGCTATCGTACCTACAGCGTGCTGTGTGTGCCGGTGTTTAATGCGGCAGGGGAGCTGATTGGCGTGGCCCAACTGGTCAACAAGCAGCGTCATCAGTCTCATCTCGTAGACGACTTGACCTCAAGCTGTCAAACGCCAATGCAGTTTCGCGCCAGTTTTTCTGAAGAGGATGCGGCTTTCCTAGAGGTGTTTAATATCCACGCTGGCGTTGCCCTGCAAAATGCCCTCTTTTTTGCAGAGCTAGAAAAAACCGTAATGGCCCGCACCCGCGAACTGCATCAAAAGAACCAGCAGCTACAGCGTGAGGTAGAAGAACGGCGCCGGGCCGAAGCCACGCTGGAAATTCTTAACCAGGAACTACAGCAGCTCGTCAATCTTGATGGCTTGACCCAGGTAGCTAACCGCCGCTACTTTAACCAGTGTTTGCAAGAGCAATGGGCGCGATCGCATCAGCCCCTCTCTCTAATTCTGTGCGATATTGACTGCTTCAAACAGTACAACGACACCTACGGCCATCCCCAAGGCGATAAGTGCCTGTATCAAATTGCTCAAATTCTCAACCAAATCCTGACGCTGCCGCAGGGGCTAGTAGCCCGCTTTGGAGGTGAGGAATTTGTCGTTATTCTGCCAAATACGACCGCAGCAGCGGCTTGGGAAATTGCAGAAACCCTGCGTCAGGCTGTTTGGCAGCTAGCTATTCCCCATGCTGGCTCCCAAACCTGCTGCCTACAGGTGACGCTGAGCTTGGGGGTGGCTACGCAGACTGACGGGCGCTTGCGATCGCCCAAAGATTTGATTGCCTTAGCCGATCAGGCTCTCTACCAGGCCAAGGCTCAGGGCCGCAATCAGACTGTCTTGGCTAATCAACAATCTTGACGGAACCGATTTGAATCGCATCAAATAGGCGATTGATTTGACGGCGCTCCAGTTCATCCACGGTGCCGTCTGCTAAGACTGCCCGCGAAAGCTGCCGGTACTGTTCGTAAGAAATAGTTCGGTTGGCAATAAAGCGATCAACAAGCTGAGTGACATCAGCCGCTTCAATCTGGGAACGTTGAAACTTCATCTGGGGGCCTTCTAACAACAGCAACCTAAACCGCTATGCCGAAGTAGGTCAACACTAGCTCACAGGTACCTGTATTTATCACTTCATGAACTTCACCCGGCTCAACCACAATGCAGGTGCCTGGCCGCAGCCCATACTCGCTGCCGTCAATTCGGATAATACCGCTTCCAGCCTCGACAAAAAAGACCTCGCCCATATCGGCATGGGCATGGGCGGCGGCAACCTGACCGGGGCTGAAGCGAGCCTGCGCGAAATTGGTCAGATGGGGCAAGTCTCCTGATCGTAGCAGGACCTGCTTTTTGATCGCCGGATTGTGAGAAACCGTTTCGATTGGCAGCGCTGCTAAAGAAACCTGTTTCATGGTTCTAAAAGCCGACACTGGGCCTGATGACGCAGCAGGTGATCGCACAGCACCAGCGCCATCATCGCCTCCACCATCGGTACAGCTCTCGGTAATACGCAGGGATCGTGACGGCCCTTGCCAGCTAGCACCGTTTCTGTGCCGGTGCTGTCCACGGTGCGCTGCTCCTTGCGGATGGTCGCGGTGGGTTTAAAGGCGACTCGAATAATGATCGGTTCACCGTTGGCAATGCCGCCCTGGGTACCGCCAGAGCGGTTGGTGCGGGTACGCACTTCACCGGCCTGATCTCGGTAAAACTCGTCATTGTGCTGGCTGCCGGTTAGCAGCGTCCCGGCAAAGCCAGAGCCAATTTCAAAGCCTTTGCTAGCGGGCAAAGACATCACCGCCTTAGCCAGGTCTGCTTCCAGTTTGTCAAAGACGGGCGAGCCTAAGCCTTTAGGCACCTGCCGGGCCACACATTCCACTACGCCGCCAATGGAATCGCCAACATCGCGAATGGCCTCAATTCGCTCGATCATGCGGTCGGCAGCTTCGGGATTCGGGCAGCGAACAATATTGCTTTCCACCTGAGCCAGGGTAACGCTGCCGGGGTCAACGGTGGCTTCTAAGTCTTGAATCCGCTTGACGTAGCCAATAATCTCGACGCCAGCGGCGAGGTGCAGTACCTTTTTCGCGATCGCCCCGGCGGCCACCCGGCCAATAGTTTCTCGAGCTGAGGAGCGCCCGCCCCCCTGCCAGTTGCGAATGCCATACTTGGCGTCATAGGTGGCATCGGCATGGGAAGGCCGATACTTGCGGGCCATTTCGTCATAGTCCTGGGGGCGGGTATCTTTGTTGCGCACCAGAACCGTAATCGGCGTGCCTAAGGTTTTACCTTCAAAAACGCCAGAAACAATTTCGCAGGTGTCAGTTTCTTTGCGCGGCGTGGTAATTTTGCTCTGACCGGGCCGCCGTCTGTCTAATTCCTGCTGAATATCAGCCGCCGAAATTTCAATTCGGGGCGGACAGCCATCAATCACAACGCCTACGCCGCCGCCGTGAGACTCTCCAAAGGTGGTAATGCGAAACAGGTGGCCGAAGGTATTGCCCATACTGATTGACTAGAAAGAGCGTTCTGATCCTAACCCATTCGGCGGGGCCGCTTGCGTGCCAGATAAACTTAAAGTCGGCGATGCGCCCGTCAGCGTCTGCGGCTGGGTGGTGGCAATGTGGCCCACGTAAAAAGCGCCGGCCTCCATATCTAAAGCCGTAGCCGTGATGTCCCCCTCAACCCGGGCACTGCGGCTGAGAGAAAGCTTGCCAGAGGCAATAATTCGTGCCTTGACCGCCCCGTGAATCACAATGTTGTGACCGTTGAGTTCCGGGCCTTCTACAGCTCCTTCGGCAGCCACTTCTACATCGCCGTTGACAAAGACTTCGCCATAAACTGCCCCGTCTAGCCGGAGATTGCCATCTACCCTTAAGTCGCCTTGAAAATGGCTGCCTGGGCCAACGTAGGTAAAGTTTGCCGTCCCGCTCTGACCTCGTCCAAACATGGTTAAGTCCTCAACGTGCGTTTTGAGCGCGATCGCCCAGCGGTAAATAGTAGCGGGGATTGATGGGTTTTTCATCGCGGCGAATTTCATAGTGCAGGTGCGGGCCAGAGGAACGTCCGGTGCTGCCCAGATAGCCCAGCAGCTGGCCCCGCTCAATGCGATCGCCCGGCTGCACTACCAGGGCTGACATATGACCATAGAGAGTTTTGTACTGATAGCCATGATCCACAATCACATGATTACCATAGCCGCCAGAATTTTCGGCTCGTTTGACGGTGCCATCAGCGGTGGCGTAGATGGGCATCCCGTGGGGTCCTTTGAGGTCAATGCCCTGGTGCATTTCATAGCGCAGCCGCCCAAAGGGGTTACGGCGCAGGCCAAACTCAGACGATATCTCAAAATAGCCTTCTAAGGGCAGTCCGTCTGGGTAAGCCGCGGCGGCGGCAGCTTCTGCGGCTAGGGTTTTCTCTAGAGCGGGCCTTACCTGCCCCTGAAGATCTTTTTCGAGCATGGGCAGCCGTTTGCGGGCCAGTTGAAATAGGGTTTCAGCCTTGGCATTGCCGGGAACGCCTCCTTGAGGAACGCCAGAGGAACTTTGAGAGCGCGATTTTTGAGAGAGTCCTGCCCGCTGGCGCAAATCGCTGACCTCAGCGTCCAAAGAATCCAGCTCAATCAGGACTTCGTTGGCGGTTTCGGTTAGATCTTGATTCTCTTCAGCTAGCTCTAAGTTAGATCGTACTAGGCCAGCCATCGTCAGGCCCAGCCAGGCTAGGGGCGTTCCGGTTAGCACCAGGGCTAGCAGTAAGACTGGCAGGGGACGAAAGTTGAGGGTTAGCGGCTCTCTGCCCGTACGAGCAACTAAAACCGTGTAACGTTCAGGAATTCGACGACGCATCAATTATGCTGGCGCAAACTCGCCTCAGCTTTAGGGTGAAATGAATAACTTTGAACTCAGGCATTATACGGGGATCAGTTGACGCAAGGCAATTTCCCCCATTTGCGGCTGCAGTTGAGCAGGCTTAACAAACCGTTATGAACTCTACAATAGAAGACAGTAAGAAGCAGCAATCCGCGATCGCATCCTATGTTTATTACCTGGTTAGACGTAAATTCTTGGCTGATTGAGCTAGCAGGCAAGCGAATTTTGCTAGATCCCTGGCTCGTAGACGATCTGGTTTTCAGCAATTTTTCGGGGCCAATTAACTTCTCCTGGCTGATTAGAGGGGTGCGTCCCCAGCCCTACAACATTCCGACCGAGATTGACTTGATTTTGCTGTCGCAAGGGCTAGCCGATCATGCCCATCAGCCTACTTTGAAGCGGCTCGATCGCACTTTGCCCCTCGTGGCTTCTCCCAACGGGGCCAAAGTCGCCAAAAGTCTGGAATACACCCAGGTCACGTCTCTTAATCACGGTGAAGAATTTGTCTTAGACGAAGTCATTTCTATCCAGGCGGTTCCCGGTGCCCCCATCGGCCCGTTTTTAACCGAGAATGGCTACCTGATTCGAGATCTCACGACCGGGCTAAGCCTTTACTATGAGCCACACGGCTATCCCCATCAGTCCTTAAAACAGGTGGGCAAAGTAGATGTCGCCATTACGCCCATCGTCAGCCTAGAACTGCCCCTGGCTGGCCCGATTATTCGCGGCCATCAGGGAGCGATGGAGCTGGCTGAGCTGCTAGATCCGCAGGTGATTTTGCCGACGGCGGCGGCAGGGGAAGTGGAATATGAAGGGGTTTTGCCGCCTGTGATTCAGTCCCAGGGCGGAGCGGAGGAACTGCGGCAGGCGCTTAGCGATCGCGCTCTGGCGGCCCAGGTGATGACGCCTACCCCCGGTGAGCGCCTAGAGCTGTCTCTTCAGCCCAGAACGCTGGCTGCTTAGTCCTTAGAATACTGGCCCCCTACTGGCGATCGCCCTATGACTTATCTAATCCTGCTGGCCCTCGGTTTTAGCCTTCTCATGGTCAGCATTCGGCTCAAGGACGAGGTCTTTGTCATTGCTGCGACTCTGACTGGCTTAGCCCTTCTGGTCTGGGGCTTTGCTCTGACCCCCAGTTCACTGCAGCTCGTTGTAGAATTGCTGCTGGTAGTAGTCGCCTTTCCGGTCTGCATCCGCTGCATCATTACCCGCAAGGTGAACGCCCTGCTGGGCAAGGCCAGCTCGACCGAATAGGCAGGGCTTGATGGGTTCAGGCGTGACGCCGTTCAAAATTTGAGTCACAGCGGTAGCGGGCAAATTCCTCCTGCCCCCTTTGATAAAACCGCTGACGACAGCCGCGGAGATCTCACGAGCAGTTGAAACTGCATCAAGGGCATAAATTTGAGAGGCTTGAGGGGAGAAATAGGCAGATTGAGTCAGGTCTGATCTGGCCGATATTTTGACGGTAAGATGGCAAAACGCGATCGCTTTTAGCCGTCTGCCCGGCCTTGCCGCTTATCCAGTATTTTGCTGATTCAATCCGCTGCTAGCTGCTTAAAATTGGTGGAGACAAAGTCGCTCGATGGCTCTTAAGATCGGCAAAACTTAAGAATATTCTGAAAAATTTTCCGGATAGTTTCCCCTTTCTTGAGTCAAGGTAAGCGAGCTACTCTCCTCTAGGCACCTACTGTCATCTCCTGGCTTATGACTTATACCCAATCGTCTATCCTAGAAGTCCTCAAAGGAATTCAGCGATTTAGACAGCTGCCAGAAACAGAACTGACCCGCCTATCGGGAGTGGCTCAGCCGCTGCGCTACCGTATGGGCCAGCCAATTCTGCGCCGCGAGACGCTGCCCCATCAAATAGCGGTTTTGCTGGAGGGGCAGGCTCGCCTGCTGGGCTACGATCCGCGTACTCAAGAACCCGTCACTCTAAAGCGCTTGGGCAAAGGGGAGCTGATTGGCATTGCCGGACTGGTACGGGGCATTCCCTGCGAGACAGTGATCGCCTCTACAGAAGTAACCTGTTTGACGCTGCCAGCCCAAACCTTTTTGCGATCGCTAGAGCAGTATCCCGAATTTGGCCGTCAGCTCCGCTATCAGTGCCACCTCGCCGAAGCTTTTGACCTGCTGAGCAAAGTTCTGGCCGACTCCGCCCATGACCCCGGCGATTTGCGGCAGCTCATCATTCAGGCTGCCAGCGGTGCCATTGTTTGCTACCTGCCTGCGGGGCAGGCCCGGCTGCACAATCTCAACAGCAATCGGGACTGGATGATCAGCAGCGGCGTCATCAATCAGCAAACCGCTGGCGAGTGGCTAGCCACTGAGGTAGGCAATTCGGCTCAGGTGGTGGGTGGGCAGGCGCGGCTGATTGGCTTTCAGCCGGAGGACTGTCAGCCGGAGGGCGATCGCGAGGCGATCGCCGCGGTTGAACCTGTCGATAGCGCGGTTTTAGATGCCGAGGCCATTCCCTATGCGGAGACAGAGCCAGAGACGCCGGCAGAACCTTCTCCTGATCCCATCGCGCCTTACCCCCATGTGCGAGGCCGGGGCGATGTGGGCAATCCGCTGGCCTGCTTTCAAATGCTGAGCCAGCAGTTCAATCTGCCCTTTCGGCGGGACGTGATTCGTCGCATCATCAGCAATCAGGTGACGCGGGCCGGACGGCTATCTTTGCCACCCTGCGGCGCGATCGCCGAAATGATGGGCCTCAAAACCCAGCTTGCCAAAGTCCCTGTTGACAAACTTTCTCGCCTGCCGACGCCGGCCATCATCACCTGGCAAGAAGGCATCGCCATCCTCTATGAAGCCACGCCGCGACGGCTGATTCTGGGGGTACCGGAAGTGGGGGTGATTCGGCGCACGCCGCTGGAGTTTCAGGAAACCTGGGGCGAGGCGGGGGAGCTGCTGCTGCTAGAGCGCACCGCTGAAACGCCGAGTAAGCGCTTCGGCCTGCAGTGGTTTTTGCCGTCGCTGAAGCGCTATCGGGGCGTCCTGATTGAGGTATTTATTGCCTCTTTCTTTGTGCAGCTTTTTGGCTTGGCCAATCCCCTGATGGTGCAGGTGATCATCGACCGGGTGATTGTGCAAAACAGCATTGACACCCTGCAGGTGCTGGGGATTTTGCTGGTGGTGGTGGCAATCTTTGAGGCGCTGCTGACCAGTCTGCGTACCTACCTGTTTGTCGATACCACCAACCGCATTGACATGGCTCTGGGGTCAGAAATTATTGACCATCTGCTGCGGCTGCCCCTGCGCTATTTCGATCGCCGCCCGGTAGGTGAGCTAGCCAGCCGGGTGAATGAGCTAGAAAATATTCGTCAGTTCCTCACCGGGACGGCCCTGACGGTGGTGCTAGACGCGGTGTTCTCGCTGCTCTACATCATCGTCATGCTGCTCTATAGCTGGATTTTGACGCTGGTAGCTTTAGCCAGCATTCCGCTGTTTATTGGCCTGACGCTGATTGTCTCCCCCATCGTGCGGCGGCAGCTCCGCACCAAGGCTGAGCGCAATGCCTCGACCCAGTCCTACCTGGTCGAAGCCCTCTCCGGCATTCAAACCGTCAAAGCCCAAAACATTGAGCTCAAGACCCGCTGGCAGTGGCAAGATCGCTACGCTCGCTACGTCAGCGCCGGCTTTAATACGGTGCTGACTTCCACTACGGCGGGATCTGCCAGCAACTTTCTCAACAAGCTCTCGGCCCTGCTGGTGCTGTGGGTGGGGGCCTATCTGGTACTCCAGGGAGAACTGACTTTAGGACAGCTGATTGCCTTCCGCATTATCTCCGGCTACGTCACCGCGCCGCTGCTGCGGTTGGCCCAGATTTGGCAAAACTTCCAGGAAACGGCCTTATCGCTGGAGCGACTGAGCGATATCCTCGATCATCCCCAGGAGGCTGAGGAAGATAATCACAGCCAGATTCCCATGCCAGAGCTGGCGGGCCATGTGCGCTACGAAAATATCTCGTTCCGCTTTGCCTCTTCCGGGCCGCTGCAGCTTGCCAACGTCAATCTGGAATTTGAGGCGGGGCAGTTTGTCGGCATTGTGGGCCTTAGCGGTTCTGGTAAAAGTACGCTGATGAAGCTGCTGCCGCGTCTGTATAACCCGGACTCAGGCCGCATCTTAATTGACAACTACGACATTTCTAAAGTTGAGCTGTATTCCCTGCGGCGGCAGGTGGGCATCGTGCCCCAGGATAGCCTGCTATTTGAAGGCACGATTCAGGAAAATATTGCCCTGACTAACCCCGATGCCGAGACTGAAACGATTATCACAGCGGCTCAAATTGCCTGCGCCCATGACTTCATCATGGATTTGCCAATGGGCTACAACACGCGGGTGGGAGAACGCGGCTCGTCTCTTTCTGGCGGGCAAAGACAGCGCATTGCGATCGCCCGCACCATTCTGCAAAATCCACGTCTGCTTATCCTAGATGAGGCCACCAGTGCTCTCGATTACGACACTGAGCGTCAGGTCAGCCATAATCTAATGGAGTGGGCCGAAGGACGCACCGTCTTTTTCATCACCCATCGCCTCAACACCATCCAGCAGGCCGATCAGATTTTGGTAATGGACAAGGGAGCTGCCGTAGAGCAAGGGACTCACGAAGAGCTGATGGCACTTCAAGGCCGCTATTACTGTCTCTATCAGCAGCAGACCAACCTGGTATAAATTTTCAATTCGTCTAGCTATTTGACCTGCACCTAGAGAATTTGCCATGAGGCCAGCCAATCCCGTTCGCAATGCCCAAACCAACGGCCGCGTTAGCTCAATTCCGGCAGCGCCACCCCCGCCGCCGCCCAATCGTACCCTCGCTGGTGGCAGCAACTTTGATCGCGACGTAATTTTGCGTCAGTCGCCGCGCTGGTCGCGGGCCGTGGTCTGGACAATTGTGGGCGTCACCAGTGCGCTGGTGGGCTGGGCCTGTCTTGCCAAGGTGGAGGTAGCCATTCCGGCCCAGGGCAAGCTGGAGCCAGAGGGGGTGGTGCAGCCGGTGCAGGCCCCGGTTGGCGGCGTGGTGGCTGAAATTCATGCCGAGGAAGGTGAGGTGGTTGAAGCGGGGGAACTGCTCATCAGCTTCAACCAGAAAACGTCTCAGGCCGAAATTGCCTCGCTGCAGGAAGTCCAAAAAAAGCTAGTGGAGGAAAATCAGTATTACCGCGCTCAACTGCAAGGGGCCGCTGCTGCCGCTACCGCCTTCGAGGTTTCTCCCGAAATCGCCCAGCTCACTAGCAACCGCGCCGCCTACTTAGCAGAAAATCAGCTCTATCGTACGCAGCTTCAGGGGGGCAGTGGGGCCAATTTAACGCCAGAGCAGCGGCAGCGATTGGCGGCATCGCAAGCCGAAGACAGCAGCCGCATTTCAGCGGTGGCTTTAGAAGTAGAGCAGCTCACGAGCCAGCTAGAGCGCACCCAGGTAGAGCTAGCCAATGCCCGCAACGCCATGCAGATGCAGCAGAACATTGTGGGCCGTTTGGCGGCGCTGCAAGAAGAGGGAGCATTTGCAGAAATTCCCTATCTGCAGCAGGAGCAGGAGCTAAATAACCGTCAGGCCGAGGTGGCTAGTTTACAGAAAGAGGCGGAACGATTGACGATCGCGATCGCCCAGGCCAGACAGCAGCTCAATAATGCTACGGCTGTCTCCCGCGAAGAACTGCTCGATCGCATTGCTGCCAATGACACCCAAATTGCGCAAATTGACAGTCAGCTCACCAAGCAGGTTTTAGAAAACGACAAGCGTTTAGAAGAAATTAATAGCCAGATTCAGCAGCTTCAGCAAACGCTGGACTACCAGGATCTGCGAGCGCCAGTGAGCGGTACGGTGTTCAACCTGAAGGCGAATGAACCAGGCTATGTGGCAAATGCCAGCGAACCCATTTTGGAGATTGTGCCGCAGGAGAGCCTGGTGGCGCGGGTGTTTATTACCAACCGCGACATCGGCTTTATCAAGCAGGGTCAGGTGGTAGACGTGCGGATTGATGCCTTTCCCTATAGCGAGTTTGGCGATGTGGATGGGGAGCTAATCCACATTGGCTCGGATGCGCTGCCGCCGGATGAGGTGTATCCGTTCTATCGCTTTCCGGCAGAAATTGAGCTAGAGCAGCAGGTATTGGAAACCAGCGGTCAAGAGCTACCGCTACAGTCGGGCATGTCGGTGACGGCCAACATCAAGCTGCGCAAGCAGCGGGTGATCACGCTGCTGATTGACCTGTTTACCCGCAAGGTGGACAGCCTCAAGTCGGGTGGATAGGTTTTGAGCGCTCAGAGTTTGCGGATTGAGGCACTGCGGCTGTGTAGGCATCGATCAGATAAATTTTATGACTTGCGCAGAGGAAACTGATGAGCCAACGAACTGAAGCCGACACGATTATTCGCTCCCACGTTCTGTGGGCGATGGGAGGCGGGCTGATTCCGATTCCGCTGGTGGATTTTGCGGCGGTGACGGCGATTCAGCTAGAAATGCTACAGCAGCTAGCCCAGGTCTACGGCGTCAACTATTCTCGCAGTACGGGCAAAGTCTTTGTTTCGGCGCTGACGGGAACGACGCTGGCCCGTTTGGGCGCTAGCTTTATTAAAGCGATTCCCGGTATAGGCACTATGATTGGCGGCGCTTCGATGGCAATCACGTCCGGGGCGTCTACCTATGCGGTGGGCCAGGTCGCAATCAGTCATTTCTCTGGCGGCGGCTCCCTCAGCAATTTTGTGGAGGAGCAGGTGAAATCAGCCTACGACTCAGCTTTTGAGCGGGGTAAGGGCTACGTGTCGGATTTGAAAAATGAGCAAGGGGATGAGGCGGCGAATATTTATCAGGCGCTAGAGAAGCTAGGACAGCTCAGAGATCAGGGGATTTTGACGGAGGAGGAGTTTCAGGCCAAAAAGCAGGAACTCCTGTCTCGCCTCTAACACGCAGATTTCAACTCGTAGGATGGGCAAAGCAAAGCGTGCCCATCAAAATTTATCTATTTAGGCGCTTTACGCCAGCCTGCTGCGATCGCTTCCGATTCGCTACAAAACCATCTCTCACCATGCTCGGTCTGAATTCGGGTCGAGTCATAGTGGAGGAGCAGGTGAAATCAGCCTATGACTCAGCTTTTGAGCGGGGTAAGGGCTACGTGTCGGATTTGAAAAATGAGCAAGGGGATGAGGCGGCAAATATTTATCAGGCGCTAGAGAAGCTAGGACAGCTCAGAGATCAGGGGATTTTGACGGAAGAGGAGTTTCAGGCCAAAAAGCAGGAACTTCTGTCTCGCCTCTAACACGCAGATTTCAACCCGTAGGATGGGCAAAGCAAAGCGTGCCCATCAAAATTTATCGCAAAATGTTGACGATGGGCACAGGCCAAGCCTTTTGCCCATCCTACAAAGATGACTATTTAGGCGCTTTACGCCAGCCTGCTGCGATCGCTTCCGATTCGCTACAAAACCATCTCTCACCATGCTTGGCCTGAATTCGGGTCGAGTCATAGTCTTCCATACCGGGTAGGTGGTAATTTTTGTTGCCGTTTGCGATCGAAATGTTACCTTTGATATTGCAGTTTGGTTTGGTAATAGCTGTAGTTGGCAAAGGCCGATTGGATGTGATTGGCGAAGGCCGATTGGAAATGTCTGTAAAAAATACGACTGCTTTCAACAATTACCTTGTAGCTTGCCCGCCGTACGGAAATAATAGCGATCGCCACAATGACGCCAACATAGAGGTGTTTCCGGCCGCACTGGTGTCACAAACTTAACTTGCGCTGGAGCGTTAGATGGGGTAGATTTTTGAGCTATAGCTGTCTGCGTGCAGCTTGACTATCACCCAAAAATTTGGTCGTGCGGTGCCGAGAGTTGTTAGCAGCAATCTCCCGACACCTGACCCCTTCGACAGGTTGCAGCTGTCTCGGAGGCTAGAGTAATTATTACTCAGGCCGTCCCGAACTGCTATGTCTTGGGTCGGCCTTATTTTTGGGCTTCCTTACCCGATTCAGGAGGAATCCCAAAATGCTGTTTTATATCCACCCCAATCTCCCGGATTTGACCAATCTGGGAGATACAGAACCCGCACGCCTGCACATCCCCCGCGCCCAGCCGGAGCGAGAGCGCCTGCGCCACCTGATTATGGGGTCGCAGGACGGCGTGCGATCGACGATTCATGCCCTGCATAAGCTGAACTACGCCGATCAGGGCCTGTGGAGCGACCTGATCACGATTCCGCCTGCTGGCATTCTGCTGACGCCGGAGCAGGGCGAGGTGCTGAGCTATCTGCTGCGCTATCGATCGCTGCGTTGATCGGTAGATCGCTACATTGATCGGTAGGATGGGCAAAGCCCAGCGTGCCCATCATCCGCGCAATGTGACGGAGATGGGCACGGTTGATAACCTTTGCCCATCTCTACGACTACGCCGATCAGGGCTTATGGAGTGACCTGATCACGATTCCGCCTGCTGGCATTCTGCTGACGCCGGAGCAGGGCGAGGTGCTGAGCTACCTGGTGCGCTATCGATCGCTGCGTGATCGGTAGTTGATCGGTAGGCTGGGCAAAGCCCAGCGTGCCCATCATCCGCGCAATTTGGCGGAGATGGGCACGGTTGATAACCTTTGCCCATCCTACGGTGCTGAACTACCCTGGTGCGCTACTGCGCGCTAGGGTAGCCCTCAAGAACCGATTTCTGTCTCGAAGCGACATTGGCTTCACTCACCGGGCAGAAACCGATCCCTAACCTAAGAGAACCTCAGTTTCTAAGCTTCGATCAAGGGCTGAGCCGCTGTCAAAACTGCCGAAAGCAGCCCTGGGAAACGCTCATTGAGTTCTGCTTGGCGCAGAGAGTTATAGCACTCTCGCCCTTCGGTGCGGCTGTAGATCAGTCCGGCTTCTCGCAGCACCTTGAAATGATGAGAGAGGGTCGATTTGGCGGCTGATAGGGCTAAACCGCTGCAAGTTAGCTCGCCCTGCTCGGCCAAACGTCGGACAATTTCTAGCCGATAGTTGTCGCTGAGGGCGTAGAGAACCGCCGACAGAGAGATGTCTTCTTTTGCGGGGTGATTTAGAGTCCTCATGTTGCCATTATGACAGCTAAGGTGTTACGCTTCAATTGTTCGATAATTTTTGAACTATTGAAATAAACGCGATCGCTACAGGCGTTTCGCCTAGTTCTAGGAGTCTTTCTATGTCTACTGCAACTGCCCAAATTGACCTATTCACGCCCGTTCAGCTCGGACGCTATACGCTGCCCAATCGCATCGTCATGGCTCCCCTCACCCGCAATCGAGCTACCGGCACCGTCCCTCAGCCAGTTCACCAAATTTATTATTCACAGCGGGCCTCTGCCGGCTTGATCATCTCTGAAGCTACCCAGGTAGCGCCCCAAGGCATGGGCTATCCCGACACGCCCGGCATTCACTCCCAGGAGCAGGTAGCTGCTTGGCAAAAGGTGACTGAGGCGGTGCACCGCCACGGTGGCCGCATTTTTCTGCAGCTCTGGCATGTAGGCCGGATTTCCCATCCGTCGCTACAGCCCAATGGCGAACTGCCGGTAGCCCCTAGCGCTATCAAGCCAGAAGGCGAAGCTTCTACCTATGAAGGCATGAAGCCCTTTGTCACGCCCCGCGCTCTAGAAACTGAGGAGATTCCAGGCATCGTAGAGCAGTATCGTCAAGGGGCTAAAAATGCCCTAGCCGCTGGCTTTGACGGGGTGGAAATTCACTCAGCCAATGGCTATCTGCTAGATCAGTTTCTGCGCGATGGGGCCAATCAGCGCAGCGATCGCTATGGCGGATCGATTGAAAACCGGGCGCGGCTACTGCTAGAGGTGACAGAGGCAGTTGTTGGCGTTTGGGGCAGCGATCGCGTTGGTATTCGCCTCTCCCCCAGCGGCAGCTTCAATGATATGTCTGACTCTAATCCAGAGGCGCTCTATCGCTATTTAGCCGAGCAGCTCAACAGCTTTGATCTAGCCTACCTGCACATCATCGATCCCAGACCGGGTGAAGACAAGTTTGAAATTGGCTCTAGCTTCTTCCGCCAGGTTTACAACGGCACTATCATCGCGGCTGATGGCTATGTCAAGACCAGTGGCAACGAAGTCTTAGCCAAGGGCACTGCCGACCTAGTTGCTTACGGACGCCTGTTTATCGCTAACCCGGACCTGCCTAAGCGCTTCAAGCTAGACGCGCCGCTCAACCAGTACGATCGCTCTACCTTTTATGGCGGTGATGAACATGGCTATATTGACTATCCCTTGCCCGCCTGTATAAAGTTTTCGCGTTTGGAGAAATGTTATCCAGCAGCGGATAGTGTGTCAGCCAACTGCTTTTACTGCACTAAGC
>JAAHIC010000339.1 GCA_010671965.1 Leptolyngbya sp. SIO4C5 | reverse complement strand
TCCAGTTGACCAATACGCCCCCGCGACAGGTTTATATAATTTGCGAGGTCAGTTTGACTCGGCCAAAGATTGTCTAATTCACCATCTAGACCTAAAAGCGCATTAACAGTCTGCTGGGCAGACTTGCCATCTTTGCTGCTAGGTTTGGCGATTTGCTGCACCAGCCGATCCACGCTTAGGCTGCTCGAAGCCTCCTGTGCGGCTAAATCCGACTCCCCAGAATCGCTCCCCTCATCACTCGAAGTCGGGGTACCCAACTGCTCCCGAAGTACCCTGGCGACCGCCAAAATTTCCCGTCGGGTTTTGTGTCCGACTCCCCGGAGTCGCTGGAGCTTAATGGGTGGGGTTTTTAGCAAATCTCTGATCGTCAAAATATTGGCGATATCCAAAGCATTGTTTGAGCGAGTTCCTAAGCCCAGCTCTAAAATGGGCGTCTCAAAGGTGGCATCAGCCAGTAGTTCTTTCAGAGCCGATTCGTCTTCAGTTTCGAGGAGCGCGCCAGGTTCTTCAATCCCCTCAAAACAATATCGCCAGGCCCGCAGTATTTCTTCTGCATTGTCAAACCGAGCTTCAATGTTTCGTTTGAAGGCCTTTTCAAAAAACGATGTCAACCGCTCTCGGAGAGCAACGGGAAATCTTTCAGGTTCAAGGGTAATTTCACAGTCAAGGAAGGAGGGATCGCTGACCCCATCCCCCCAGACTGGTAATGTCCCTGTCGCCATCTCGTACAGAGTGGCGGCGGCGGCGTATCGTTCGGCGTAGGAGTCCCATTGGGGCGGCTGCCGGGTGACTAAAAGCGGTTCTAAATATCCCGTCGTGCCTGCTTTGATGTTGTCCCTGGGAGCGCGCGACAATGAAAAATCGAACAGCACCAGGTGCAATTTATCGCCTCGGCCTACCTGACCGATCGCAATGTTGTCTGGTTTGATGTCTCGATGATCAAAGCCTTGCTCGTCCAAAAATTTCACGACATCCAAAAGATCCTCGCCGAACCTTTGAAGCAGGTCTATTTTAAGCGGTCCTTCTTTACGGATCCGCTGTCCCAGGGTTTCAACGCGATACTTCTCTCGATCTACCAGCACCGGCTGCATCAGGATGCCTAGCCGGTTGCCCACATTAACGGTTTCCTTCAAGTCCACGATGTGGGAATGCCGCAGCTGCACCAAAACCTCGGCTTCGTCTCGAATCCGCTCATTATGCTCCGGATCATTGGCTACTTTCAGGATATATTCCTTGCCATCCATCTTGACCAAGAAGCCAACAGAGGAAGCTCCTTGTCCCAGTCGTTTAATCACTTGTAGATTGCCAGCCAGAAGGTCCCCTTGTTGGGCATCATTGGGGTTTTCAACGAGTTCGTTCTCAGGCTGGGTGAGGGCGTCCTCAACTTCATCCAGCAGGAGTAGGAAGTCTGCGACCGTTTCGGTACGATAGTCCACGTTAGGGTGGGTGCTATCCAAGATCAGATCCTGCAGGCTTTCTGGCGCACCATTGAGTACCGAACTAATTTGTAACCCGTTCGTTTCACGAAGCTTTTGGGTCAGCTCTAATCCATTGGCTGCGGGAGGCTGACCTGAGAATAGATAGAACGCGATCGCGCCCAATGAAAAAATATCTAAATGCTCACCAATAAATTCAGTGTCATTCAGCGACTCTGGAGCAAGGTAGGCCGTATTAGCATCCTCGACCAATCGATCGACGTGAGCGGTTGCGGTGACCTCATGGCTAGCCCCCTTAGAGGAAGAGCCTGCCCGGTAGCCTAGCTGCCAATTGGTAATTTTGATTTTGGGATGACCAGAGCGATCCTCTGACACCAAAATGCTTCTAGGGTTCAAACCTCTATGGATGACCCGTTGTTCATGGGCAAATCGAATCGCCTCAGCAATCTGACGCATTAAGTCAAGCTGAGTATCAATGCTCAGCGGTTCCTGCCTTTGTGCCAAATAATGATCCAACCGCACTGCCTGTGGATCATGCTCCAACACAAGAGCAGGGCCCAACTCGTGCTCACTCAGCGTAAAAGCCCGAATAATCCCCGGATGCTGCAACGACTCCAGCAGTTGAACCTCTCGCAATGCAGCCCGTTCAATCATTGCCTTGTCATCTGCAGAGGCTTCTCGTCGCACCAGATAAAACCGAATTCGCCGCTTCATCTTGTCTAGCCGAGCGTGAGTAGCCGACCAGTCTTGATAGCCAGGCCCACTATCAATGACTTTGTCGAGCACATAGTCGCTGACTTTACGGGATTTATTAGACGGTTTGATGCCCGCTTCTCTTACTGCCTTCTCGACCAGCTTGGCAATGTTTCGGTTATAGCGATTTCGCGATATGTCTTGGATGGGTCGCAACCCCTGACAGTCTCGGCGAGTAATCGCAGCTATAATGCCTGGCCGTGCCGGTTTATCGCTTGTGCTGGGACGATCTCTCAGACAAACGCCATGCCGAGCATCAAACGGTAGGCTAAGCGTAAGATTTTCAGAAGACAGAAAAACTAAAGGTTCTAAAAAAGGCAAGCCATTCTTGCCCGTAAACGCTCGTTGGCGCTCCAATAGCGACTTCAGTTTTTTGGCTTTGAGATTTGTTAAGCGGATTGGATTGTCATACGTGCGGCGCTTACCATCGGGTCGCTCCAAGATCCAAGTTCCAGCATCCCCGGTGACTCGCCCTGGCCAGCTCTTGATTTCAATTAGGAAAAACCCCTGAGGCGTGAAGACCATCAGGTCCACTTCGTTGATGCTGCCGTCCGATGCAATGAATTCAAAGTTTGACCAGGCCCGATAAGGCTCATGGCTCAGAAATTGGCTACGGATAAACTCAAGCGCTTCCCGCTCATGGTCAAAATTGGATTCGGCAACAGTAATCCAGTTCGATGAAGCACTCATGCGCTCAATCTATCCTTATCAATTGGCTAATCCATTTTAGCCATGCTGTAGTTGCAGAGCTAAGAGGCTGTGTGAAAAGCCAGAACTGATGTAGAAAAGCTCACACGGATAAGCTGAAGTTGAAGAGCTACAGCACCGTGAGAGCTATGAGTAAAGCATACACAAGCAACCTGACTCGAGAACAGTTTGAGCTGATAGAACCCCTGATTCCGCTAGCAAAGCCCGGGGGGCGGCCTCGCTCAGTAGATATGTGAGCCATCCTCAACACCATCTTGTACGTGGTGGTTCAGGGCTGTAAGTGGCGCGATATTCCAGGCGACCTGCCGCCATGGTCAACAGCTTACACCTACTTCCGCAACTGGCGAAACGACGGCACCTGGATAGTGATTCATGACCGGGTGCGCGGCTGGCTCAGAGCCGATAGCGGTCGGCCAGAAAGCCCCTCTCAAGCCGTTATCGACAGCCAAAGCGTCCAGAGTGCAACGATGGTCAGTGAAGCGGTCGGCTATGACGGTGGCAAGCAGGTCAAGGGGCGCAAGCGTCATCTGACGGTTGATACGCTAGGTCTAGTGCTGCGGGTCCTGGTCACTGCTGCCAATGCCTCAGAAAAGAGCCAGGCCAAAGCAGTGCTCAAGCGGCTCTAGAAAATGGGAGAGCAGCTCAAGCGGCTCTATCTAGTCTGGGCTGATGGGGGCTACGGCGGAGAACCCTTTCTACGCTGGGTGATGGACACGCTGGGATGGATTTTGCAAGTGGTCTTGCGGCCAGAAGCAGCCAAGGGTTTTGTGCTGCTCAAGAAGCGGTGGGTGGTGGAGCGCACTTTTGGCTGGCTCAGCTGGTCGAGACGATTGAGCAAAGACTATGAACGCTTACCGGCCTCTTCTGAAGCGATGATATACATCTCGATGATCCGCCTGATGGTCAGGCGGTTGGCGTAGCGTTAGCTACCTACTAGCACTTCTCATACAGCCTCTTAGCAGAAAATACAAAGCCAAGTCGGAATTTCAATCCTACGACTGCAAAAAAACGATTCATAATTTGCGAAAAACGCCCATTTGAACTTTCGGCACGTAATTTGCGAAAAGCGCTTTTGCGACATTTAATGTGCAAAACTGAATTCCCCCAAGTTTCCCTGGAAGAAATCTCTAAGATCCTTGTCAGACTTGTCAGAAAAGACATTCAGGACCTTTGTCTGGAGCGACTTCAATCTGCTGATCGCGATATTTAATGTGCGAACGTACAAAAGTATTTAGTCAGCATCAGGTTGGGCTAGAAATGACAGCGATCGCGCTGCCCAGACCAATTCTGCTGTAGGGAACCTTTGCGCGCCTCCGTTGCCTTTTAGGAGGCGCCCGCCCTCGTCAAACTAGCCAAGTGACGTTCTCCCCACAGCAGAGCTTTGCCCATACCCTGCTCAGTTCCTACCTGCAGAGCTGTGCAATCTAAAGTGTGATGAATAGAGCGATCGGCGGCCTGCTTTTCTAAGCTACGATCAACACATTGGCTCAGCGTCTAGAAAATCACGCCGCTACAGCCCACTTCAGCCTCATGGGACAAGCTACAGCGGCTTAGGTTTAGATAGGAAGCAGGTTATGCAAGTCTCTGACATCATGACGACCCGGGTTCTAACGGTCAGTCCAGGAGCGACTGTAGCGCAGGCGATCGCCTTAATGCAGTACCAGAAGGTCAGATCTTTGATCATAGAGCCTGAAACACTGCAGGGGAGCTACGGTATTGTGACTGAGCGGGATATTGCCTATCACGTCATTGCCACAAATCGTCGGCCCGGACAGGTCAAGGTCAGCGAGATTATGCGTCAGCCCTGTATCACTGTGGCGGCTGATCTAACGGTTGCAGAAGTCGCCCAGCGATTTGCAGAAACGGGACTGCAGCGGGCACCTGTAGTACAGTTTGACGTTCAAGGAAATCAGCGCTTAGTGGGCGTAGTTTCTGTAACCGACATTGTGATGAAGCTCAATTTAGGCGAGGGCTGGCAAGATCCCCTATCTCAGCGGCTGCGCTCGGCGCTGCAGCAGGCTCGCATTGTCTGCACACCTGCGGATCAAATCACCCAGGAATGTGCCATCGCTTGGGATGTGGTAGAGCAGCTTAGTACAGAAGTGCCCTAAATCTAGGCTTTCAACGCAGGGAAACCAAGCTTTTAATATCTAAAGACGTTGACTTTTCTGAGATTTGCTGGCGTGATGAGCGCTGCCAACTGCGCTTGATTTTGTGACCGACAATCGCTGGCAGCGTAATAGGAGCACAGAGAGCTACCAGCAGCAAGAATATCCAATAGTGCCAATCAGATTTAGAGACTGACTTATCCCTAAAAAATGCCTGTAGCGTAACCAAAAAAGTCGCGATCGCCAGCGTTAGGTAGAGCTTCCAAAGCATGAGCAGCTATCGGATCCGTGATAAGTGCACCCTTAAAGGCTTATATTACCCATTTACTGAGTCAGATCCAGCATCTTCAATTACTTATTGTTCCTTAATGTTTCACAACATAATTTTGCAGCCAGCTCATTGGTAACCGTCGCAATCACTGCCATAATCCCGGTTGACCTGTCTGCTATTGTTAGTTTTTGCGGCTGCAGTCAAGCTGGGGACAGCGCTTGGCTGCAGTTCACTTCAATTTAGAGAGTAATTCTGCAGTTGGCTCTGAAAGTAGCTGTTTCAGGGCCAACTGCAGAATA
>JAAHIC010000338.1 GCA_010671965.1 Leptolyngbya sp. SIO4C5 | reverse complement strand
AATGGAGCCGGTAAGACCACTACCATGCGCATCTTGACAGGCTACTTGCCCGCTAGCAGCGGTAGTGCCCGCATTGGCGAATATGAAGTCCACGCAGACTCAATGGCGGTGCGACAGCGGATTGGCTATCTGCCAGAGAGTCCGCCGCTCTATCCAGATATGACTGTTGAGAGCTTTTTGCACTTTGTAGCGCGGATTAAAGGGGTAGCAGCCGGCGATCGCGCTCAGCGGGTGGCTTTAGCCATCGATCGCTGCGGCCTGAAAGAAAAGCAGACAGACCTCATTCGCAAGCTTTCTAAAGGCTATCGTCAGCGGGTAGGCATAGCCCAGGCGATCGTCCACGATCCGCCTGCCATCATTTTGGATGAGCCAACCGTGGGCCTCGACCCGCGCCAGATTATTGAAGTGCGTAACCTAATTCGGCAGCTGGCCGGCGATCATACGGTGATTCTCTCGACCCATATTTTGCCGGAGGTGAGTATGACCTGCGATCGCGTGGCGATTATCAACCGAGGCCAGGTCGTGGCAACCGATACGCCCGCCAATCTCATGAGTCACCTCAGCGGCGGCACTAACTACGAACTAGAGCTAGAAGGTAACCTGCAGGTAGCTCAGCAGCAGCTTCAGGCTTTACCCCAGATTCGGCAGGTAAACGTGCTTACAGACGACACCTTAGGCCCTCAGCGCCATCGCCTGCAGGTAGTTGCGGCGGCTGACAGCGATCCGGGGCGAGAAATTGCCGCTAACATCGTGCAGGCAGGGCTGGGACTTTACCAGCTCCGGCGCTCCGGTGCCACCCTGGAGGATGTTTTTATTAATTTGACGATGCAAGAAACCGTTGAAGCCAGTCCAACTGCGATGGCATCTACCGACTCTACGGTAGTCGTCGAGCCGCAGTCCGTAGAGGAAGAGACGCCATGAAAATTGTTGCGGGCAACATCTTAGCCATCTATCAGCGGGAGCTACAGAGCTACTTTGCCTCGCCGCTGTCCTATATAGTGGCTGCTGTTTTTTGGATTATTGGCGGCTTTTTCCTCAGCATCATTTTGCTGAGTCCTCAGGGCATCATCGCTCAGGTCGCCGCTGCCGATCAGATGGGACAGCAGGCCCCCGTTGATGTGCCCTACGAGTTTCTTAAAATTTATCTGGGATTGCTGGGTTCTCTGTCGATGTTTATTTTGCCAATTCTGTCGATGGGTCTCTATGCCGAGGAGCGCAAGCGCGGCACTTTAGAGCTGCTGGCTACTTCGCCCATGACTAACTGGGCCGTGGCTCTGGGTAAGCTGCTGGCCGTTCTGACTTTTTACATTACGCTGCTGCTGCCGCTGCTGCTGTGTGAAGTAGTCGCCTTGAGCGCCTCGGAACCGCCAGTACAGATGGGCGTGCTGCTGTTAGGGCACGGCGGCCTAGTGCTGCTGGCAGCGGCGATTCTATCTTTGGGCATGTTCATTTCATCTCTGACCGATAGCACGGTGCTGGCGGCAATTATCTCATTTGCGCTGGTGCTGGGACTGTGGGTTGTAGACCTAATTGCTACGGCAGTGGAAGGCTGGCTAGGCGCAACGCTAGGCCATTTGTCCCTGCTGCGGCACTACACCGACTTTACCCAAGGCATTTTAGATACCAGCGGCCTAATTTTGTTTATTAGCTACGTGGGATTAGGACTCTTCTTGACGGCTCAGTCGATTGAAGCGCTACGGTTTCAGCGCTCTTAGTTCAGCGCTCTTGGTATAGATAGCTCACTTTTTTCGGTGTCCCTTGTGGACTGATATGAAAAAACTAAACTTCTCTTCTAAATCTCTCAAATATCTGATTTGGCCCGGTTTGGCGCTGATTACGGCTGGACTGGTGGCGATCGCGCTAGGCGGTTGGACACCGCTGCCCATCGTGTTTTTAATTGTGGGCCTAGGACTGCTGATTGCCGGGTCTTGGTTTAGCGGCCAGGGGCTACAGGGATTCTGGCAGCAGCGATCGACTCAGGCAGGGACGAACGCTTTGGTGGCAACCTTAGCCGTCGTCGTGATTTTAGGACTGATCAATTTCTTGGCGGTGCGCTATACAGCTCGGCTAGACCTGACTGAAAATCAGCTTTTTACCCTAGCACCCCAGTCTGAGCGGGTTGTGCAAACCTTAGATCAGCCGGTCGAGGTGCTGATTTTTGATCTCGCTCCCAATACTCAAGATCAGCAGCTCTTAGAAAGCTATGAGCAACAAAATCCTGATCAGTTCAGCTACGAGTACATCAATCCTTACGATCAGCCAGTTCTGAGCCAGGAATTTGGGGTGCAAACGGCAGGCGAGGTCTATTTGACAGTGGGCGATCGCCGCCAGCTAGTGCAGCGAGTCAGCGAAAACGAGCGCCTATCAGAACGCCAATTGACGAATCAGCTCGATCGCTTAGGCGGCGATCGCGAGGCTACCATTTATTTTTTACAGGGACATGGCGAGTATGCGATCGACGGTACTCAGGCCGGACTGTTTGAAGCTGCCCAAAGCCTAGAAGAGCGCAACTACACGGTGAAGCCGCTGAACTTGGCGGAGCCAGCAGAAACCAGCAGCGATCTCGAAGATCTGCTCAATCCAGAAGCGGCTGAGGACCCTGAAACCCCAGATGAAGAAGCTTCAGCGGAGACTGCCCCCACAGCCGCCGATGAGGCTCCTCAGATTCCTGCAGATGCCAGCGTCGTTGTCGTTGCGGGGCCGCAGCAAGCTCTCTTTGAAGCGGAAATTGCCGCCCTAGAAACCTATCTGGCTGCAGGCGGCAATGCCCTGCTGTTGGTGGATCCTAATACTAATAACGGCCTTGACAATTTCCTGGCAAGCTGGGGCATTACTCCCACCCAAGAGCTGGTTTTAGACACCTCCGGGGCAGGACAGCTTGTGGGCCTGGGTCCGGCTGCTCCCATTGTGTCTGACTACGGCGATCACCCCATTACCCAGGAATTTGACGGTGGACGCTCTTTTTATCCGGTGGTGCAGCCGCTGGAAATTGCCGAAGTGCCTAATGTAGAGGCGACTCCTTTGCTCACAACCGGGTTGGACACCCAAGCGCAGACAATCTCAGCCGAAGGTGAACTCCAGTTTGATCCAGAGCAGGCTCCTGATGGCCCCTTTGTAGTGGGCGTAGCCCTGACCCGTCCGGCTCAGGCGGCAGAAGCGCCAGCGAATAACGAGGAGGCGACACCCCAGGAAACGCGCTTGGTGGTCATTGGCAACTCTAGCTTCGCCTCAGACGGTCTGTTCAACCAGCAGCTCAACGGTGATGTGTTCCTCAACTCCATTACCTGGCTGAGCCAGCAGGCCGATGAGATCTTTTCTATCCGGCCTAAAGAAGTCACCAAGCGACGAATTTTGATGACGCCCGCCCAGCAGGTCGGCATTGCGGTCTTTGCCTGCTTGATTTTGCCGCTGATTGCCATTGTGGGAGCGGTGCTGATGTGGCTGCGGCGACGCTAGGAGAGAATAATGAAACTACAGCGAAGTACGGTAATTCTCGTATTGGTGGCGGCGGTTTTGGGCGGCGCGGTGCTGATTAGCGAGTCACAGCGATCGCCTGACAATCCCGACGCTGCTGCTGAAAATCAGGGCGATCGCCTATTTGAGTTTGCGGAAGCCGATGTGCAAACGCTCACGGTAGACACTGAGGACACTACCCTACGGTTTGAGCGGGATCAGGCGGGTGATTGGCAAATGCTTGAGCCAGAACAGGCCCAGGCTGAACCTGCCGCGATCGCCTTTCTGCTCAATCTGCTGCGCACCGAATCAGCAGAGCAAACCATCACCATTACCCCGGACGAGCAGGCTGACTTTGGCTTTGACACCCCTGTAGCCACTGTCGAATTTACCCTTGAAGATGGCACCGCGCATACGATGGTGCTGGGCGGCGAAGACTTTAGCGGCGGGGCTATCTATGCCCTAGTTGACCCAGAAACGGTACCGCTACCGGCAGAGGCAGAAGCAGTCACGGTGCAGGTAGTTCCCGTAGACTTTATCAACGCGGTGAATCGCTCGGTGTCGGAGTGGCAGATAGCGACGGAACCACCCGCCTCGGCAGCCAGCACGCCTACCCTCTCAGAAGAACCGACTGACGAACCTGATAAGGCCGGAGAAGCGGTACCTGAATCATCCCCATCCGAATCAACTTCACAGGAATCTCCTACTGATAATGCCGCAGAGCCGGAGGATGAAACGGCTGAAAACGGCGAACAATGAACCCGAATTGTTTCAACCTCATGCGGCTTACTGGTAAAGTTTGGCTATTTTCAAAGAGTCAGTTAAGTAAACGATTATCACTCAGTCACTGCTTAGTTGCATCTAGGCTTACAACTGGCTCATTGCCAACGACTTCAGCAGCGTGACTTTCCCCACCGGGTACAGCTAGCATATCTCCGGCTGCCAAGATGACGCTTTGCCCCTGCATGGACATGCGAAAGCGACCGGAAAGAACCGCATCAATTTTGTCTATGCTGTGGATGTGAGGCGGAAAGGTGGTGCCAGGCGCGTAAGTATAGCGGCTGACACGGTAGCCTTTGGCCTGGAGCTTCTGACGCAGGGCGGATTCTGACAGAGGGCCGTCAACTTCGGGGTTCCAGTGTTCTAGCTGCATAATCTTAGCCTCTTGTTCTGACGCTTGTTTGCAGCCTATCATGTCGTCTCAATTGCCTGTACTGAGGTCGCAGCGCCTAATTCTGCGGATGGGAGAACTGGAAGATATTGGCAGCATTGTTCGCTATTTCCGGGTGAATCATGCCTATCTGAAGCCATTTGAACCGCAGCGTCCAGACAATTTCTTTACCGAAGACTACTGGATAGCCCAGTTGCAGGGGCATAAGCAAGATGCGGTCAATTTGCGATCGCTTAAACTCTTCATCTTTGAGCAAACCAAGCCGCAGACGGTGATCGGAGTGATCAATCTCAACAATATGATTTGGGGCGTGTTTCAGGCAGCAACGCTGGGCTACAGCCTAGCAGCGGCTAAGCAGGGGCAGGGCTATATGACAGAGGCGGGAGAGCGGCTGATTCGCTACGGGTTTGAAGTGTTAGGGCTGCACCGAATCATGGCAAACTATATGCCCCACAATCAGCGCAGTGCCAATGTGTTAGAGCGGTTGGGGTTTGAGATCGAGGGCGTAGCGAAGGCGTATTTGTATATCAACGGCCAGTGGCAAGATCATGTGCTAACCAGTCGGATTAATCCGGGTTAGCGATCGCTGGCGTCTTAATTCGGATTAGCGACGCTGGCATCTGCAACAGCTAACCGTAATTTTAAGGCAATAAAGTAAGTCGCTAAACTTCAGTCTGGCAGTAGATTAATTTCCGTAACTTGAGAGAGCTTATCTGTAGTCTTTAACGGACCTCAGGGACGTGGCCGCAATTTGTGGCCGTAATTTTGAGTTTTTAGGGTAAGGGCGATCGCAGGTCTGTGGGAACGTTGAAAATGAGCGATCGCCTGCGAAAGGGCAAAACACTAAATCTGACGGTTTGAGGATAGCTAACCTTGGGACTTTTTAATCTACGCGCGGAATTTATTGACATTGTCGAATGGCTCGATCCGACCCAGGATACGCTGGCCTATCGGTTTGAGCCATTCGACAATGTCA
>JAAHIC010000337.1 GCA_010671965.1 Leptolyngbya sp. SIO4C5 | reverse complement strand
AAGCAGGAAATTGCCGAGCTATCGGAAAAGCAGCAGGAACTCAGCTCCCAGTGGCAAACCGAAAAGCAGACTTTAGAAGCGATTAACACCCTCAAGGAGCGAGAAGATCAGCTGCGGGTGCAAATCGAGCAGGCAGAGCGGGCCTACGACCTGAACAAGGCAGCTCAGCTCAAATACGGTGAACTAG
Organism: Leptolyngbya sp. SIO4C5; assembly: GCA_010671965.1. Classification (GTDB taxonomy): domain Bacteria; phylum Cyanobacteriota; class Cyanobacteriia; order Phormidesmidales; family Phormidesmidaceae; genus Sphaerothrix; species Sphaerothrix gracilis. The sequence goes on along the minus strand of JAAHIC010000337.1, from coordinate 5,415 downwards.
AAGGCGTCCAGCGCGATCGCGAAGACAAAGAAGCCAAGCTGGTGGATATTCAGGCACGGGGCGAAACCCTGCTACGAGAGCAGGTAATCGAAGCCGATATTGCTGAAATTGTAGCCAAGTGGACAGGGATTCCGGTCAATCGCCTGATGGAATCAGAGCGGCAAAAGCTGCTACAGCTCGAAAAGCACTTACACCAGCGGGTGATTGGTCAAGATGAGGCGATCGCCGCTGTCTCTGCCGCCATTCGCCGCGCCCGGGCCGGTATGAAAGATCCGGGTCGTCCCATTGGCTCGTTCATGTTTATGGGGCCAACCGGGGTGGGCAAAACCGAGCTAGCCAGAGCTTTGGCTGAGTTCTTGTTTGATGCCGAAGATGCGATCGTGCGCATCGACATGTCGGAGTACATGGAAAAGCACGCCGTTTCGCGGCTGGTGGGGGCACCTCCCGGCTATGTGGGCTACGAAGAGGGGGGGCAGCTCTCTGAGACAGTGCGGCGGCAGCCCTACTCGGTGGTGCTGCTAGATGAGGTCGAAAAGGCGCATCCGGATGTCTTTAATATTCTGCTGCAGGTACTAGACGATGGCCGGATTACCGACTCTCAGGGCCGCACCGTAGACTTCCGCAATACCGTCATTGTCATGACCAGCAATATTGGCAGTGAACATATTCTGGATGTGGCAGGCGACGACTCTCAGTACAGCGAAATGCAGCGGCGGGTGATGAACGCGCTGCAAGGGCATTTCCGGCCTGAGTTTCTCAACCGAGTAGACGATATTATCCTCTTCCATCCCCTTAGCCGCACCGAGCTGCGCCAAATCGTCAATATTCAAATTCGACGGCTACACCGCCTCCTAGCTGACCAAAAAATTACGCTAGAGCTTTCCAGCGCCGCGCTAAATCATATTGCGGAGGTGGGCTATGATCCGGTCTATGGCGCTCGTCCCCTCAAGCGGGCCATCCAGCGGGAACTGGAAAATCCCATCGCTACCAAAATTCTAGAGAACACCTTTACAGAAGGCTCGCTGATTCGGGTTGGCCTCAGTCACGGTGCCTTGACTTTCAGCACGCAGTCACCGGAACCGACAGTGCAGCTAGATTCTCCGCCCCAGCCTGTTTCATCCAAGTCTTAGCCCAAACTGAGTCTGGCGGGTAATCTAAAAAGCATGGAAGTCTTGCGGAAAGTCATGCTGCTAGAAAACTCGTCTCAGCCATCGGAGTTTAGGCCACGGTCAGAACTGACCATTACGGCAGTTTTGCCGGTCAGGAACCGGCAGCATTACACGCTAGCGATTTTGCAGCAGTTACAGGAGCAGAGCCAGCAGCAGGACATCCCCCTGCAGGTTGTCGTCGTAGATGACGCCTCCACGGACGGGACACCTGAGCTGATTAGCAGCCACTTTCCGCAGGTGCATCTTTTGGCGGGAGATGGCAATCTTTGGTGGACAGGGGCGATCGCCCAGGGAATGCAGTATGCCGTTGAGACTTTAGCAAGTGACTATATTGTTTGGCTCAATGACGACATCACCCTAGCCGCTGATTTTCTGACTAACTTGCTGCAAGTTTGTCAGGAAAATGCCGATCAAAAAGTGATTACCGGCGGCATTGTCCGAGATCAAACCTACCCTGACTGGGTCGTTTATGGCGGAGTGCTTAATAGCCAACTCATCAACAGCCTAGAACCGTTTCGGGCCCAGTCCACGCTGACAGTGCATACCCTAAACGGCAATTTAGCCGTGATTCCGGTTCAGCTAGTGAAAATGATTGGCCTGCCTAATGCTGAGCGATTTCAGCACTATGGCGGCGATTACGAATATATTTGCCGAGCGAAAGCCCAAGGCTACGCCATTCACCTTTCCAGTCGGTTGCAGGCCACCACGCACTTTCAAATTACCGATATCGTGCGCCATATGCCCCTGACCCTACAGTGGTATTTGGCTCCTACCTGGTCAGCCAAGAAGCAAGTCTTTCAGCAGCTAACCAGCCTAAAATCACCTCAGAACGTGCAGCACATGGTCAACAGTATTTATCGCAGCCAGCAGTCGGTGCCACGCTGGAAATATGTGATTTTTTATCTGCGTAAGGTCGTTAAATTGTTTCTGAGCCAAGTGACGCCGCCGCCTAAGCAGCAGCAACAGCTCGCTGATTACCTAAGACGCCATCAAATTCCTGAACCCATTGCGCAGGAAATCTTATCACGCCATTTCTGAGTCCAAAGCAGGAGGCTTTTGTAAGAGTCGCTGACTCAAAAAAGGTAGCTGCATCCCCAAGGCAAACAGAACTGAAACCACATAGGCTAAAGCCACGTTGAGATTGAGGAAAGGCGGACAGAATAAAGGCAGCAGGATAAAAAATCGCCCCAACTGGCTAGATCGATCATAGAGATAGAAAAATAAGGGCAGATGCCAAACTAACCCCATAATCCAGGCTTTGGGGTTAAAAACGTTAATCATATTGAGAAAGCCGAAAAACTGATAGTTTTTAGGACACTTTCTCGCCGCGATAAAAAAAAGTATGGTCAGAACTAGACCTAAAACGATGGCTCCCGTCGAGGAGTTTTTGAAGAATGGATTCATAAAGCCGTTGACAAAATCGTGGCCTAAGCGCAGTCTTGGCCCATCCACCGATTCCACAATATTTTTAAAAACTCTCTGACCATGTAAGTCAATAGGCACAGCGCTGGTAATTTCACCAAATACTTCAGGCACAATACGGCTGAGAAAATGGCGATAAACAGCAATGCCGAAGTAGGGCAGCGGCAGCAATAACAACACAGTGGTATAGACCAGCGTTTTGGCAATGAAGTCAAAATTGCGCCGGAATCCGTAATAAATCAGCACGCCTAGGGGGATGACCTTGATGTTAGCGGCTAGGGCCAACGCTAAGGCGGCTAGATGGCTTCTCCCTTTTTGCTGCCACAGAAAAGTGAGGAGGGCCAAATAAACGACCACTAAATCAATCTGACCTCTTTCCACTGAAGCAATGATTGGAAAGCTGCAGGCAGCAAATAGAACTGCTTCACCCTTAAGCGAAAATCGACTGTATTTAGCCAGCTCAAAGCAAATCAGCCCAAAGAATAACAGGATGACGGCAGTGAAAACGATTTTGGCGGTGCCATAGGGGAGAAGCGCAAAGGGCGCATAGAGTATCGCCGCGAGTGGCGGATATCTCAGTCCAGAACTGGCCTGACTGCCTGCATTGACCGGGCTGTAAAATTCCGGAAAATTAGAAACATGATTGAGATAGGGATCTAGCTGGTAGAGAACGGATTTTCCAGCGATGTAGGATGTCCGAAAATCAAACTGATAGGTTTCAAACGCTAGCGCAATTGAAAAGACAACGGGCAGAAAATACAGGCCGTATCGTCCTAAAAAATGCAATAGCTGCGATCGCTCTAAAACCTTCATGCAACTCGCTTCCTGACTAATGGAGATGCTAATCTTGCGTAAAGTGCGCTGTCTCTCCCGGCACAAGGCACTGGCCTAATAACTGGCCTGATAAAATAATTCACCCCAAGCGCTACATTTGTATCACCTAGTTTGATAAATTCCAGCTCGGATTTTTTATGATTGAGCAACGGTTAGCCGCCCTCAAGAGTTCCGACGAGACGGTTCGCTCTCAGGCCACCGCAGACTTTTGGCAGGAATGGTTTCATCAAAAGGGCGCTGATAAAGCCCAGCTTTTGCTGCGCAGCCAAGCTTTGCTAGAGCAGGGGGAGACTGCACGGGCAGAAGAGCTACTAACCCAGCTCGTACAGGCCGAGCCTGATTTTGCCGAAGCCTGGAATCGCAGAGCGGTGCTGCACTACCTGCAAAAGAATTATCAAGCGGCGCTGGCAGACTGTCAGCGGGTGATTGCTCTGGTGCCCTATCACTTTGGCGCGCTACACGGCTTGGGACTTTCGCAGGCGGCACTGGGTAACTACCGAGAGGCGATCGCCGCTTTTCGGCAGGCATTAGCGATTCAGCCCTACGCTACTGTGAATCAGCGCCTAATTCTAGAGTGTACGGCTCGTTTGAGCTAAATTCTCTCAGCAGATGTTGTCTACCTAGCACGTAAACCACCTGATTCTGTGGCACTCTGAATTAAGGAGCTTACACTTTAAACACCGAAAACACCGAGCTGAATCCCGCTTGCGCTATGCAAACTCTGCCAAATCCTACGGCTGCGCCCGCTGCTGAAGCGAATCCTGCCTTTGACACCACAATCCATCGTCGCCAAACCCGCCCCGTCCAGGTTGGTGACGTCACCATTGGTGGGGGGAATCCAGTCGTCGTCCAGTCAATGATTAACGAAGACACGCTGGACATCGACGGTTCAGTGGCCGCCATTCGCCGCCTGCATGAAATTGGCTGTGAAATTGTGCGGGTGACCGTGCCCAGTATGGCCCATGCCAAAGCGATCGCTGAGATTAAACAAAAGCTAGCGGCCAGCTATCAGCCCGTACCGCTCGTCGCAGACGTGCATCACAACGGCATGAAAATTGCCCTAGAAGTGGCCAAGCACGTCGACAAGGTACGAATCAATCCGGGGCTATATGTTTTTGAAAAGCCAAGTGCTGCCCGCACAGAGTACACGCAGCAAGAATTTGAGGAAATTGGCAGCAAAATTCGCGAAACCCTAGAGCCTTTAGTGGTTACCCTGCGCGATCAGAACAAGGCCATGCGCATTGGCGTAAATCATGGGTCTTTAGCCGAGCGAATGCTGTTTACCTACGGCGATACCCCAGAGGGCATGGTGGAATCTGCCCTAGAATTTATCCGCATTTGCGAGTCCCTAGACTATCGCAATTTAGTCATTTCTTTGAAAGCTTCTCGCGTTCCCGTCATGCTAGCGGCCTACCGTCTGATGGTGCAGCGCATGAATCAGTTGGGGATGGATTATCCCCTACATTTAGGCGTCACCGAAGCCGGAGACGGTGAATATGGCCGCATCAAGTCTACAGCCGGTATTGGCACGCTTTTAGCCGAAGGGATTGGCGATACGATTCGCGTTTCTCTCACCGAAGCGCCAGAGAAAGAAATTCCGGTTTGCTACAGCATTTTGCAGGCTTTAGGGCTGCGCAAAACAATGGTGGAGTATGTGGCCTGCCCTTCCTGCGGGCGGACGCTTTTCAACCTAGAAGAAGTATTGCATAAAGTCCGGGAAGCCACTAACCATCTCACAGGTTTAGACATCGCGGTTATGGGCTGTATCGTCAACGGCCCTGGCGAAATGGCGGACGCGGACTATGGCTATGTCGGCAAGCAGCCGGGATACATTTCCCTCTACCGGGGGCGAGAGGAAATCAAGCGGGTGCCAGAAGATCAGGGTGTGGCGGAACTGATCAACTTAATTAAGGCAGACGATCGCTGGGTAGATCCCTAAACTTGTATTAAGGAGTGAGCTAAACTAGCCAACATTGACGAGAATGTTGGC
>JAAHIC010000336.1 GCA_010671965.1 Leptolyngbya sp. SIO4C5 | reverse complement strand
ATTAACTGGAGCGTCCTGCCGCCCGATATTCATCACGAACTCGAAGATCACTTTTCCCGCATTACGGTGCATCTTACCGAGCGAGAGCGCCTCGCCCAGGATGCCGAAGCCGACCTAGAGGGCCTGAAGAAAGCTGAATTTATGCAGGCCCATACGGGAGAAGTGTTTCACGGTTTGATTACGGGCGTACAGTCCTACGGCTTTTTCGTCGAGATTGAAGAACTGCTAGTAGAAGGATTAGTCCACGTCAGTTCACTTAAGGATGACTGGTACGAGTACCGTTCCCGCCAGCAAAAGCTGGTAGGTCGCAAAAATCGCCGCCAGTATCGTCTAGGCGATCGCGTAGAGGTACAGGTCAAGAGCGTTGACTACTACCGGCAGCAAATTGATCTGCTCGCCGTCGGCGGCGGCAGTGAGGCCGGGGACGACGACGACGCTGATGAGGACGATTTTGACGCTGCGGCTGAGGCCAGCGCGGCTGACGCAGATGGCGACGATGACGACAACTAAACGGCCTTTAATTCTGGGAATCACCGGAGCTTCGGGCCTGATCTACGCCGTGCAGGCCCTGAAGCACCTGCTTACGGCTGACTATGAAGTTGAGGTGGTGGCCTCTAGGTCGGCCCATATGGTCTGGCAGGCTGAGCAATCTGTACGGATGCCGGTAGAGCCAGAGCAGCAGGCCGCCTTTTGGCGATCGCAGGCTGGGGAAGTGAGCGGGGGCAAGCTGCGCTGCCATCCCTGGGGAGACGTGGGGGCCAACATTGCCAGCGGCTCTTTTCGGACTTTGGGCATGGTGGTGATGCCTTGCAGCATGAGTACCGTTGCTAAAATGGCAGCAGGACTCAGCTCAGATTTGCTGGAGCGAGCTGCCGATGTGCAGCTCAAGGAAGGCCGTCCTTTGATTGTGGTGCCGCGCGAAACGCCTTTTAGCCTAGTTCACCTGCGTAACCTGACCGCGCTAGCAGAAGCGGGTGCCCGCATTGTCCCGGCCATTCCGGCCTGGTATCACAACCCGCAAACTGTTGAAGATCTGGTGGATTTTGTGGTCGCTCGCGTCCTCGATCAGCTAGAGATTGACTGCGTCCCTCTGAAGCGATGGCAGGGACACCTGGAGGAGGAAGCATGACGACTCGCCTAGTGGCGCTGCTGCTGGCGGTAGGCGCTCTGGTCTTGTTTGCCCTGCAGAATACTTCACCCGCACTACCGCTGGTGTTTTTAGGCGTTCAAACTCAGGCGCTCCCTATTGCCGTTTGGCTAGTAGGGGCGATCGCGGCAGGAGCCATTACGGCTTTGCTACTGGCCGGACTCATGGATTTAGCCGGGGGGCGATCGCCCGCTAACCCTCGCTCTGGCTGGACCCAGCCCCAGGGAGATAAACCGCCCCGGCCAGACCGCTGGCAGCCGCCGAAAAAAGCCCCAACTGCTCAGCCTGCTGAAAAAGCTGCGCCCCAGCGCGATCGCTCTGCTGCAGAAACCGACTGGGAAACCTTTCGCTCGCCGGAAAACTGGGAAAACTGGGGAGAACGCCCAGACCCCAACGAGCCGCCGCCGCGCCGACCGCCCCGTTCTCGCCGTGAGCGCGAGCAGTACCAGGTAGAAGATTCTCTCAATGAGCTAGAGGAAGGCTGGCAGGACTGGCGCGATGATGAATCGCCCAAAGGCGCAAGCGTGGTGGAAGACTCCTTAGATGAGCTGGAAGAAGGCTGGGATGACTGGCCAGAATCAGCAGACGTGGCTGAAGAGAGCATAGACGAGTACGCCGAGCCACGCGACTACGAGGCTCCCGCTTCTCCTAAACGGGTTTATCAGTCGGGATCTATTTATTCCTACGGCTATCGCGGCGAAGAGGAGACTGGGTCAAGGAATCAGGCTGAGGATGGTGAATCTGATACTGCCGCCGAAACCTTTAGTGGCCGCGTGGGTGAGGATGGGGTCTACGAAGCGGACTACCGGGTGATTATTCCTCCCTATCGCAACCTGGATGAATCCAGTGATGAAGACTGGTCAGAGCGCGATCGCCCATGATTTCACAGGCTCAAACCTCTCAGCCGAGATTTAAATCGTGAGCAATCAGGTTGTCCGCGACTGTCAGCCAGATGCTGAGCGCCTGTTGCCGTTGGCAGAGTGCATGGAAACCTACGGGGTTAGGTCTAACACCCGTGATCCTCATGATCCTCAAGGAGAATGGCCCCATAACTGCATCTCGACCCAAACCGTTGCCTATTCCTGCGGTCTCCTCTGCCGGGATGGAGATGAAACTCATCACAATCACGCAGTCGCTGAGTTAGAGAAATGTCGCCGTTTAGCCCGCCAGGCAGCTAGCATTATGGATGGAATTGCGGTTGGCTTTGGCTCGGAATCTGAGGACTACTTTTGCCCATTCTTGATCACCGCTTCTCAGGAAGATCAAGCGCCCCAGGCCATAACGGCAGACCTGATTCGCTCGGCTTTTGGCGGCACCATTTATCCGGCGGCTGAGGTGACAGTCGAGCCGCTGCAGGCTGAGGGACAGTGGTGGCAGCAGGTGGAAAACAAGGCTGAAACGCAGCGGGCTTGGCAAAATCTGATCGCCTGGTTTCAAAATCAAGCAGATCTCCAAAGCGCCGCTTTTATCAGCATCGGCTCTGATCCTTTAAGCCAATATAACGGCGGCTGTGTCTTTCCCCGATTGGCGCTGGCGCTGACAGCGGCGGGAAGCCTTGTGGGTATCTGTGGCTATGTGGTTTACACCTGAAAACTACGCCGGGCTAACCTTCACTCGATGCAGCAGCTTGCCTCCCTGGCGATATCCGGTGTAGCGCACCTTGACCAAATCTCCCGGCTGGGCGCTCCCTTCAATCAGCTGATGCTGTTGGGGATCGTAAGGTATTTCTGCGCCTACGGGGGCGATCGCCTCAATTCCCCAGTCTGCTAGTAAATTTTCTAGGGGGCGCATTAGGGGAATGAGGCGCGTCGCCGGAATTTGCGGATTGTTTTGGGCGGCATAGGCGGCTGTCGGCCAGCTTAAAAGCCAGGATTCTAAAGTATTGAGGCTATCCTGCTGAAACTTTTGCTCTAGCTGCTGCTGCTGCAGGGCCAACTGCTTTTGCAGTCGCTGATATTCTTGCGCTAAGACGGGTTGATCTCCTTGCTCTACCTGGTCGCTCTCTGTCGCGGTAGTCACGAGCGAGAAAGCCGCTAGTAGTTCAGGCAGGGTCAACCTCAGCGCGGCTGCAAGCTGCAACAAAACCTGCAAGCGCATCTGAGCAATGTTTCCCTGCCGCAGTTGGCGCACCTGCCATTGGGAAACCTGAGCCTGCTGACTCAGGGCTTTGAAGCTAGAAATATCGGCCTGCTGCATGAGCTGGCGCAGCACGGCAGTGCGATCGCCCTGAATCATCATCAAATCCGTTGAGAACTGTTAAGCCAAATGCAGTTTGAGAACCGACTTAGGGGCTTTACGCACGCGACAGCGAATCGTTTCGTGACCCAAGCGGCTACAGGCTTCGTAGCGATGGCAGCCAGAAAAGCCGTAGTATTGTCCCTCCACCTCCAGCACGTCAATCGGCTCCTGCAGCCCAATTTCCTGAATGGAAGCCATCAGCGCTCTCACTTTATCCGGGTCGTTTTGCGACAAAAGGGGGCGGTGAATCAATTGAATGGGGATATCTTCAGTTCGCATCAGCGAAAATTGCGTTGCTTGTCTTGTCTGAGCATTCCTTACTTACTATTTTATGCTTTCTTAGCTAGACAGTATTTAGGCCAACCAGGATTGAAGCCTCATCCCTCATTTAGCCTATTGCTTTGGCCTGAAAGGGATGCACGTTTTTGCCTGAGCCAAAGCGAAGTCTCAGAACGGCTCCACCTCACCTGCGTGCTGCAGGGTGATTTTAGAGACGCCATTGCCATTGCCGTTTACAGCCTGAGTCGGTTAAAGGCCGCTTTTTACCAATCGGCGTCTATATGCACTCATCTAAACGCGATCGCCCCAACTGCATGCAAATACTGCAGCTAGAGGCGATCGCGCTAAGTAGAGGGTAAAAGCGTAAAAAATGCAGAGGAGGCGTTACGCTGACACAGCCTAGGTAGCTGGCATGACCAAGTTGTCTAAACCCTCGATTACTTTGGCAGAAACAATGCGATCGCCTTCGCCCAGGTCATCTAATAGCTCTTTATTTTCAACTACGTAGCCAAACACCGTATAGCGGCCATCTAGTAGATTAAGGCCCGCTGGCGTTAGCTCTGGCTCGAACAGGAAGAAAAAGAACTGAGAAGACCCACCATTGACGTCGTTACTAGGACGAGCCATACCCAAGGTACCAAAAGCCGAAAAGGGCAATACCGGATCGTCCATATAGCGGCCTAGAGACTCAAGCGTAGCGCCATAAATAGGCTCCTCATCTTCCTTAACTAAAACTTCCAGGGGAATAGCTCGATACTCGTTGGTTTTCGGATCGATGAACCCTTCCGCTGGCCCTTCCGGGTCGCCGGTTTGCAGAAAATAGTAGTCTTCGGCCCGGATAAACTCTAAGCCATCATAGAAGCCGCGCTGTACCAAATCGACAAAATTGCCTGCCGTGACAGGTGCGCTGTAGCCATCGACGACAGCGATCATGCTGCCTTTATTGGTCGTGAACTCAATGGCGGCGCGGCCCTTAAGCTGGGGCAAGCTGCTATATTCGGCGGGCACCTCATAGGGGAAACCCTCTACCATTAGCTCCTCAATTTCGCCCACGGTATCTAGCAGCTCTGAGCGCCGCAGCCAGACCCGCTCTTTAGCTTGAGCCTCAACGGCTTCTCGCAGCGGTTGCAGCCCGTTCTGGAGCTGATTGAGTAAAGTCTCTGCCTGAGACTGATTGGCGGCGGGCACTGCCGCTAGGATTTTGTCGCTACGGCGGTTAAGAATGCGTTCAACTTTGACAATATTGCGTTTGATAGGACTCCAGCGTTTACTGCGCAGCCATTCCGAGAGTTCTTCCAAATCTGCTTGAACTTTGCGGATTTCTTCGTTTTCAATGGGTAGGGCATATCTGAGAAGCGCTTTGCCATCGGTGATGGCATTGCCCGGCGGCAGATAGCTGACCAAAGTGGGCGTCGCTTGAGAACTATTGCTGATAGAAACAGCCGGAGCTGCCAGGCTCTCAGCCTTTTCCGAAAAAGAACTCATCCAGGTAAGCCCTGCAAACAGCAGGATACCTAGAGAGGCTGCTTGAAGCCAACGCTTGATGAAAACCATACTCACTGCTCTAATATTCAACGTTACCCGGCGGTTGGGCGCTTTACTGATTCTGTCATAGTGTGTTCCCCTCTAGAAGTATGGGGAAAATCCCGCTGAGCGGTAAAATAAGGGCCGATTGTTCTGCGTTTGTTCTCGTTGCAACCAAGGTAGTCCCCCTCATGATTTCTAGTAATGACTTCCGCACCGGCACCACAATCGAGCTAGAAGGGTCGGTGTGGCGCGTGGTCGAATTTTTGCACGTCAAACCCGGTAAGGGGTCGGCTTTTGTGCGGACGAAGCTGAAAAATGTCCAGTCCGGTAGCGTGGTCGAAAAAACGTTTCGGGCCGGTGAAACGGTGCTGCATCGTCCGCTTTTCTAGCAGCGCTTGCGGCACCGTTTCACCGGCCCGA
>JAAHIC010000335.1 GCA_010671965.1 Leptolyngbya sp. SIO4C5 | reverse complement strand
ATCTTCAGGCCAGTGGAATTTACCTCAGTTTTTAGAAACCCTTAACTTCTTTGGCGAGGTTCCTTTTCTCGGCAGTATTCGATGGTTACAGCAGATGTTTGATAGCTCCGTTGAGGTTTCAGCCCAGGCCGTGCCTGCTCCGATTCAGCAGGCAACCTTTGGGCTCGTTGGCACCGATACACCGCGCAGACAGGTGCTAGCGGAAGTGCTGCGCTCTCGCCGCCTCAATTTAAGATTTTTGACGATTGAGGACGCTCACATTCAGTCCGAGGTCGAGCTTTCACCAGCGGCACTAGCGGGAGTCGCGGGAATTTTTGTCTGCGATCGCCCCAACTCTATCAACTGGCCGCAGTGGTCACAGCAGCTAGCTAGGCTGGACAAAACGCCTGAAATTAGCCATCGCCTGTTTGATTTTTCCCAGCCTGCTGACGATATCAAGCGGATTTGGGGGGCGCTAGATGATGTGGTGATGGGCGGAGTTAGCTCCGGCGGATTTTATCAGGGGCAAGGCGCGGCTACTTTTGCAGGCACCGTATCAACCGCGAACTCCGGTGGCTTTAGCTCAGTGCGGACGCGAGATTTTGAACCACCGTTTGATTTACAAGGCTGGCAGGGCATTCGCCTGCACGTTGAAGGAGACGGCCAGCGCTACAAGTTCATTCTGCGCGATCGCCAAGGCTGGGATAGCCTATCTTACTGTCAGTCCTTTGATACAACAGCGGGGCAGGAAACCGTGATTCACATTCCCTTTGCCACGCTGCGACCTACCTTTAGAGCCAAGACGGTGGAGGATGCCACCCCGTTCAACCCTGCTAGCATCTATTCATTTCAGGTAATGCTGAGCAAATTTGAGTATGACAAAGCTCTAAATCCTCATTTTGAACCCGGCCCCTTTCAGCTAAATATTCAAAGTATCGATGTCTATGCCCAATCGCCCCAGTTAAACATCTTTTGCCTAGAAGCTCAGGCTGATGATTTAGCCTCAGTCCGATCTGAACTGGCAGAAGCCACGGCGATCGCTCTGCATCCAGTTGACGCGACCCAGCGCCCGCTAACCTCAGCCGTTAGCGACTGTCTGCAACAAATTGAAAATAGTCTTGAAGCAAGAAAGGGATAGACTTTTAGTAATTTCAGAGAATTTGCCAAGCGCTAAACCGCCAGTTTCTGAATATAGGCTTGATGCGCTGGCGTTCCTAGAGTGGTTTGTAACTGCGCTAAGACTGTAGCAAGATCTCGCTGCTGCATAGATTCCACATCCAGCGAAAGCCCTGGAAATATTTGGCTTTCAGTCAGACCAGATGGGGTTGGCATTATTGGCTGATACCGATCGTCTAATAGCTGATACCAAAGAATCTGGTTCTCATACATTTGCCAGACTACGTATTCCTGAACACCGTTACGACGGTAAACATTGAGCTTGGTATTCATATCGTATGAGGCACTGCTGGCAGCAATCTCGACAATTAGCTCAGGAGAGCCCTCAATATAGTCATCTTCTGTAATTCGAGAACGTCCACCTGCCGCAGGCTCGATCCGCAATAGTGCATCGGGCTGGGGCGCATTGTCTCTGTCAAGTCGCACCGTTGTATTATCGGCCAAGTATGTGCCCGGTGTGGCGGCATGGTAGACTCCCAGCCAAGCCATCATCAGCGCGTGCGGGTTGCCATGACTATTGGCCCGGAGCGCTGCAGCCATAAAGACGATACCTTCTATCAGTTCAGCCTTTTTCAGCTCCGGCATTTCAGCGTAGCGGTGCTCAAACTCAGTCCGCGTTAGATGATCGCCATTCTCCAGCGGTGGCGTTGCTGATTGGGTGGCAAAAACCATAGGAGCATCCTATTTGAGATTGTCTCAAAGTAGTGAGGCTAGCAGGCAATGGGTGCGGTCTAGACTCGTCTAGCACCACAGCATTCACCTAAGAGCGCAATTGATTTAATATGCTTCGCGCGTACCGCGATCGCCTCTGGCTCTCTCTTTGGCGCGGGCAGCACTTTTCTTCAGGGCGTCTAGCCGCTTGATATAGCGATCGCGCTGGCGCTTGCGGGGGGTTTGCTCAATCAAAGTTTTGAGGGCACTGCCTAAGCTCTTGTAGGCGTTGGGCAGGCTATAGCCGAAACGCGTGGCAATGGCGATCGCCTTTTCATCGGCTTTAATCGCTTCCTCTAAAGTCTTTTGACCATTGTTCCGACGATAGAGCCGATAGCCGGAGATGCCGCACAGGGCTAGCGCCAAAATTAGCAGCAGCCCGTCCTGGACCCACAGCTCACCCACAGCGCCGCCTAGACCAATTGCTAGCGCTGCCATCTCCCAGCCATCCCGGGGAATCGTATCGTTCTGAATCCGGGCCACCTCATGCCAAAACAGCAGATTGCGCTGATCTAGCGCCAACTGTTCCCACTTCGCCAGATCGATTTGCACCTCAACTTGATCTTTACCCAGTTCTTCACAGGTGATGAGCGGTGGGGCTACGTCCGTGGCAGGTTCTACCGTAACCCAGCTCTGCAGTTCGGGTGGCAAAAGCCCTCTGAGACGGCGCAGTTCGCCCATATCAACCCTGGCAGTGGAGGTGGCGTATGATGTCATAGGTCGTCAGCTTGTTCACAAACTCAATGATACTGGAAAGCCGATGGCTGTTTGGAGTATATCAGCCTTGTCTTAATCGTTAAGCCAGCCGTAGGGATACCAGCTTGGGTGCTAGCTTTAGTGTAGCTAAAATCTTCGACTTGCCTCAGACCGATGCCGCCTCAATTTGTCGAGTAACTGTTAGCGCCGAGTAGCTGACGCCAGCCGTCCCTTCTCCGGGATGGGTGCCATCTCCTACCAGCCACAGTCCTGTTACGGGAGTGCGATTGGCAAAACCGAATGGGCCAAAGGTCGCCACCCGCTGACCAATGCCGCCGACGCTGCCCTGCTCGCGTCCGGTAAAGTTCTGAAACGTGCGCGGGGTTGCCGCTTCAACATGAATTAGATTTGCCTGGCGGAGATCAAAAAACGAACTCAGACGAGCGATCGCCGTTTCGGTATACTGCTGCTTTAAGGCTTCATAGTCTGGCGATCGCCACCAAAGGTTTACGTCCGTAAAGGAAGAGGCAATTACAGTTGCTTTACCTGCCGGGGCGCGACCGTCTCCGGGCCGGCTGACTGAGACAAAGAGCGAATTATTTTCGGCAATCGGCCCTTCATAGTCGTAGAGAAATTGCAGGTGAGGCGGACAGTTCTCTGGCAGCGCGGCTTGGTCAACGCCTAGATAAACGACGAATGCGCCTGAGGCCGGCGGCAGCTTCTCAACTCGATGTTTATAGCCCTGGGGAGCCGAGGTGCCCAGCAGTTTGACTAAATTTTGCGGCGTCACGTTGGCGACTACCTGATCGGCAGTTTCAGTCCAGACTTTCCCCGTTTTTTGATTGCGTATGGTGACGGCAGCAGCCTTATCCGCCTGAACCTGAATGTTTTCTACGGCATGGCGCATCCATAGCTGACCGCCAAACTTTTCTAGGGCCGTCACTAAGCGATCGCTGAGTACCTGCATACTGCCTTTGAGGTGATATAGCCCTTGGGGAGCCTGAGAAACTCCCAACGCTGTCGCCGCGTACAGCAGCGCCGTTTCATCAGCATCGACTTGGGAATACAGCTTAAGCTGCAGGTCAAGGAATGTCTTTAGACGGCGATCGCCTGCCAATCCATAGCCCCGCAGCAGTTGGCCCACTGTGGAAAACGTATAGGGCAGCGTCATCAGCGTGTCAGGTCGGACTGCTTTCAAAAGCTGCGTCACATCCCAGAGATTGCGCGGCGGCAAAACGGGCTGCCGTGACTGAAACCGCCAGCTATAGTCAAACAGGGCTGATAGTAATCGCCAAAAAGGTTCACTGCCGGGAAACTGCCGCTGCCGCTCCTGTTGCCAACGTTGAGAATCGCGCCAAACCCTGATTGGCTCGGTTTCATCCGGCAGATAGACAGCGCAGGCAGGATCACAGATTGTGGCCTCAGGCAGTTCTAGGCCCAGTTCTGCAAAAATCTGATGATGAATTCCTCCCGGTTCTAGCCCTGCTACCTGAGTTGCCCCCACATCAAAGGTAAAGCCGCGCCGCTTGAAGGTAGAGGCACATCCTCCGGGCACAATTGCCTGGTCAAAAACGCGCACTTGATAGCCTCGTTTAGCCAGCAGCGCTGCCGCTGTCAGCCCGCCAATTCCGGCTCCGATGACGATGACTGATTGACCTGCCTGGCTCACCATGAGTTTGTTACAATTCTTAACCCTGTTCTCAGTGTAACTTAAAGAACAGCTCTATGAGGCCAAGCCAATCTCCTGTAAGCGCTGCTGCAGATAAGTCCCTGCTGTCAGCGACGGATATCTGGCCTGCCCCCCGGTCCGAGCAACACACTCTGGCAGCGGCGTTAAGTCCACGGCTGCGCGCGGATGGACAAAGAAAGGTATGGAGAAGCGGCGATCGCGCTGATTGTCTGGATTAACGACGCGATGGGTCGTGCTTTTGAATAAGCCGTTGCTGAGGTGCTGTAACATATCGCCCGTGTCCACCACGATTTGTCCGGGCAGGGCCTGAACCGGCAGCCACTGGCCGTCTGCCTGCAAGAGTTCTAGGCCGGGGGCGGTGGCCTCGCACAAAAGCGTAATTAGATTAATGTCTTCGTGGGGAGCGGCTCGTAGGCTAGCTGCTGGAGCCGCTGCCGGAACCGGCGGATAGTGGATCACCCGCAGCAGCGTATCTCCCTGCTGAATCAAGTCTCTTAAATAGGTGCGCGGCTGCCCTAGATATAAAGCGCAGGCTTCTAGCAAAACGGCGGCGCAGGCTTTTAGCTGCTGAAACAAGGCTGTCATGGCGGGCTGGAACTGGGGCACTTCTTGGGGCCAGAGATTGGCTAGTCCATCAGCGGGCGATCGCCCAATGTGCCAAAACTCTTTGAGGTCAGGGTGAGGCGAATCTTTGGCATGTTCTCGCCCAAAACCGACAAAACCGCGCTGCCCTTTGAGTTCTGGTCGTTCGTACTGGTTTTTGATATCAGCGGGGAGCGTAAAAACTAATTCGGCAGCGGCATAAGCCTGCTGAATTAGCTCAGAGTCTACCGAATGCTGCTCAATGGCAAAAAAGCCAATGTCTTCGAGGGCTTGTCCCAGATTCTTAACAAAGTCTTGCTGCTCCGCCTGAGTGCCCTGGGTAAATTGCTGCAAATTAAGCAGCGGGATGGTGCGATCGCCCTCAGTGTTGCTCATCTGCCAGTGACCTTAGCTGTATTGCACTCTACTTTATTACAGCTAGTGAAAGTGCTCAGGCAAGCTGAACTGTAAGTCGTGAAGATTGGCTGTGAGTCGCGTTTTACCGCTTTACCTAACGGCAATTTTTGCCGATGTCTTAGTCAAGATAGCGACGGCTATGGCTTAACTGCCTGAGGTGTCGGGTCAAGGGCGATCGCGTTGGCTAGCCAGAATTAGCGCTGAGAGTATACCTGGCTTAACCGATAGGCCATGACCCAGCAGGTGCAGGTGCAGACAAAGATGCTGCTGGCTGAGATTAGCAGAGAGAAGGAATGCTGATTCAAAAAAGATGAAACCACTATGGCCTCCTAAAAGATCTTGGCTGAGGGTCATTTCCAAAATTCAGGA
>JAAHIC010000334.1 GCA_010671965.1 Leptolyngbya sp. SIO4C5 | reverse complement strand
TAGACTGGGTGACTGGAGTTCAGCCCGCTGCTCTTCCGCTCTAGCCCTCCGCCTGGCTGATGCAGCTGCATCAGCCAGCCGTAGAGCTGCTGCCCCAGGGCTTTGCCCTCTGGTGAGGTAAATGGCTTTTCTAACTGTTGCCGCCATTCTAGAAGCGTTTGCTCTAGCTCAGTTTGATTTACCGGGCTGGTGTATTGCTGCAGGGGCTGCCCTGGTAGACTGGCAATCAGTTCTAAGCGATCTGGCAAAATGATCGGGTAGATAATGGCTGTGGCGGTTTGGCTCACATTTTCTAGATTGACCTGCTGCGCTTCCAGGCAGGCCGTTCTAAAAAAGTTATTCAGCTCTGCTACCTGCAAAGCATCAATCACGGCGATCGCCTCTTTGATCCGGGTCTGATGGCTTGATAGATCGGCATCAACGCTAGAGATCTTCTGATTACTGACGTTGGCTTGGAGCAGCAGCGCCACTAGCTCTCGATACACCGGCTCTATGCTGTCTCGAAAAGAGAACTGCAAATCGTCGCTGACAGCGACCAAATCCTGCTTTAGCGACTGCAGCGTGGCGAAGGCGGCGCGATAGGCTGGTAGAGCCGCTTGCTGCTGGCCTTGCTGATTGAGGAGTCGCCCCAACTGCCACTGCCACTGGTAGGTAATGTCAGCCGCACTAAGGGATTGAGCCAGCCGCAGGGCCTGTTCAGTCAGCTGCTGCGCCTCAGCCCACTGGCGAGAAACTGCGTAAGCGCGACCTAAATAGCCTCTGGCATAGGCTTCAGCCCGAATATCGCGTAAATCCTGGCTGAGCCGAACTGCCTGGGCGAGTAGATGAGCAGACGTTTCAACTGCTGCAGGCGTTTCTAAGTGAAGTAAGCTTTGGGCCGCATTGATATAGGCGTAGATCTGGCTGCGCCCCTGGGGCAGGTTAGCAATCTCGGCAGGTAAGGAGGTGGCTAGGCGCTGCGCCTCACCGGGATTGTGCTGGACAAGCAGCTTTAAGCGATTGAGGTCAGCCTTGAGCCGAATACTGGCCTCAGGGGCCTGGGCTGCTTGTTGATAAAGGGCGATCGCGGCGGGTATGGCCTCACTTGCCCTATCTGATACGCTCCCCTGGGCTTGGGCCGTATTGGCTAGCTCTAGCAAGATTGCCCCAGTTTCTATATTGGCCTGCTGGGCCAGTTCAAGCGCCTTTTGCAAATGGGTTTGTGAGGCCGTCAGATCGCCTAGCAGCCAATAGGTCTGGCCCAACCGCTGATAACCGCGAACTTGTAAAGACAGCGACTGCTGAGGTAAGCGCTGCTCTATCGTCGTCAGGGTGTTTCGGGCCTGTTGATAGTAGCCCAGAGACTGCTGGGCCTGTACCTGATTTAGCAGACTGTTGAGCTGGCGGGACTGGTCTCCCGCTTGAGCGTAGAGATCGGCGGCAATCTGCCAGGTTTCTAGGGCGGCCTGGGTCTGTCCTCGCGCCAACTGCAAGCTGCCGAGGGTGTTGTGAGCCTGGGCGCTGACGGCTACTTTTTCGACGGAATCAGGGACGGTGGTGAGCCGGTCTAGGCTTTGGGCGATCGCGCGATCGGCGGCCTCCCACTGGCTCAGCTGCTGATAGGCGGCGGTGAGATAGCTGAGGGCGAGAGCTTGCTGCAGCGGCTGATCAGCCAGTTGGGATACCGCTGCATTCCAGGCTGCGGCTGCCTCAGTGAAGCGCTGGGCAGCATAATGCTGGCGACCTTGATCTAGCAGAGATTCTGCTGACGTGGCTGTAGCTGAAGCAGGAATCTGAGCTAGGGCAGCAGGGGCTAGAGCCGATTCCGACCCATTACTAATGGCCGGACTACAGGCGATCGCAATGCCTAAAACTATGCCAAGGCAAAATCTGAAGCATCGAAACCCAGCCCGACCCACTGACATTCTTTGGTGCATGGCCTGCGCTCACCCAACTGGCTAAATCTAGTCTTTACCATCAATTAGATGGTCACGCTCAAACCGCCCATCAGCCCCGCAATCTAATGATTGAGTTTAGCCCTATAGCTCTACTGAAAAAGCTGAGTGACTGGGGCACTGAAGCCTGGCAGCAAGGGGGAAATGAGAACATCGCCGGACAAAAGGGTGCTGACGAGTTGGAGCTGAGCTTCTGAGCGGCGGTAAATCTCCACGGTTTGTCGTTGCCAACTGACGATCCAGTATTCCTGAACGCCATGGAGAGAGTAAAGTTTGAGCTTGACCTCTTTGTCTCGTTGCTCGTTCAGCTCGCCAGGGGAGAGAATCTCAACTATGAGTTCGGGGGCGACAATCAGGTGCCCAGCGTCATCAATGCCATTGGCGAGGCGTTCCTGGCTAATCCAAACCACATCGGGAATGACGGCATCGGTGGGCGTGAAAATGACGCCTGGGGTTTGAAAGGGTTTGCCTAATTGAGACTGTCTAGACCAAATTTCTAGCTCAACGTGAATGTTGCCGCTGGCCCCCTGATGGCGAATATGAGGGGCACGGGTCATATACAGATTTCCATCAATGATCTCGTAGCGCTTCCAGCCGCCATCATCAGGCATGGCGTCAAGGTCGCGGGTGGTCCAGCGCAGGGCATTAGGCACCATGGCATTGACAGGTGAACAGATGGTTTCAGTGTAGGCGATTGAGGCAGTGGGTGGGGATGATGATGAGGCTCAAACCAGGGAGCGGTGACATCCGCAAGCGTCAGCACAAATGCGGCCCACGTCATAGTAGAGCCGGTAGCATAGACGCGCTGAATTTGTACGAATTTGCACACAAAAGTCCCCCCTCGGATTTGAGAGAGGACTTTGGCCTCAAATATCCTGAGCAGCCGAGGGGGGCAGCCTCAGATTGCTATCCAGGAAGCAGTTTCTTCGCTAGGTCTAGAGCAGCTTGCTGAGGATTGCCGAAAGCAAAAGCCAGCGACAGGGTTTGTGGCTGCCCTTGCATGAAGACCAGCTCGATCGCCATCATGACGTTGCCACCCTGAGTGGCGTCCAGTGAGCCTTCAAACTGGGCTGACCTAACATCAAGCAATCCACCCAAACCGACGTCCACAATAAACTGCCCCACATCGGCCATCGCCCCGACGGAGATTTTAATTCCTTCTAAGAACTGAGTAGCCGTATATAAAGCTGCCGTCGCACTTTCCCGTGCCGTAAACAATCCGGCAATGCGGACATCGGCATCAATGGGGAAGCTATCGATGGTTTTTTCTAGACCCCGTACCACCTGCTTGGCAGTTTCCAATACCCCGTTGGCGGTTTCCCGTGCGGTGAACAACCCGGCAATGCGGACATCGGCATCAATGGGGAAGCCATCGATGGTTTTTTCTAGACCTCGTACTACCTGTTTAGCCCCTTCTAATATTCCGTTGGCAGTCGCCTTGGCCGCCTCCAGACCCCCAATCTTGGTATAGATTGCCGTTATCTCACTGCCTTTAGCGGCTGCATAGGCTGAGAATTCGGCCCAGCGGTAGCTCTTTTCGTACCACTTCGATTGATTAAACCAGCGTTCCTTGTTCTTGATATCTTGATTGAGCTGGTCAATGCGCCGTTTGCTGCTGTCGATTTCGCGCTGGATCGAGTTCACCTCATTCTGTGCTTTTTGCACCGCCGCTTGGGCATCGCGCATCCGCTGGGAGTCGCGATCGCGCTCCCGCTGAATTGTCTGGCGCATATTGGTGATGTCGGTATTGAGCTTGTCAACCTCATTCTGCGCTTTTTGCACCGCTGCTTGGGCATCGCGCATCCGCTGGGAATCGCGATCGCGCTCCCGCTGAATTGTCTGGCGCATATTGGCGATGTCGGTATTGAGCTTGTTGACATCTCCCTGGGCCTTTGCCACCGCCGCCTGGGCATTGGAGAGATCCTGGGTGGCTTTGCTGGCCGCCGCCTGAATTGCGGCCGTCGCCTCTGCGCGCAGGTAACTCAGCAAATCGTTTTGCATAGAGGCTTTTACCCAGATGCTGCCGCCGCTCTTGAAGTCTTGTCCCTTGACCTCCAGGGTGGCCTCAAACAGATTGAAGATCTTGCCTGAGCTGAGGAAGTGGAAGCCACTGTCAGAGAAGCTCATTAAGACTTCTCGGCGTAGCCCCAAAAGCTCTACCGCGCCGGAGAGATCGAGCGTAGGCGTCTCAGTGGGGTTCGGAGACAGTTTGAAGTACACAGAGGGTTTGAGCCGTCCGGCAGCACCACTGACTTTGAAAATGCCGCCGACATCAATCGGATCCATTTCGGCCTTGAGTTCTGTGCCTTCGAGGTAGTCAATCGACAGCGAGGCCTGAGCCCGCAATCCCCAAAAAATCAGCGTACCAGCTAAGTAAAAGCCCTGGTCAAAAGCCAGTTCGCCAATGGTAGTGGGCTGGGGCACGACGTAAATGTTGACGTCCTCAAAGCCCAGCTTAAGAACTGTATTGGCCAATGCAGGGGGGATGGACTGGGCGATCGCAGCGTCGCAGAACGTGCGGATCACATCCATTAGATAGAGCCGATTGAAGGCAACTGCCAGCATACTGCGGCTCGGCATGGCCGAATCAAACTTCACGGCAACTAAGCCCTGGAAATCGCCCACTTGTAAGCTACCGGCAATACCAACCGTTGGCAGCGGTGGCGGCAAACTGACGCCTAGATCAAGGGCAATATTGGCGATCGCAACTCCTTTGGTATCAAAAGGTTCATTCCAAATACCCAGCATTGAAGCCTGCAGCACTGCCGCGCGGGGCTGCACCTGCATAGCGCCGACAAAGGCGAGAGCGCTGTTATCCAAAATAGTGGTGACGGTGCCTAACAGCGTCAGGGAGAAGTTGCTAGGAGACGGCTGCAACCGGAACTTGATATCGCCAAAGCCCACCGTCTCCGACAGTTTAAACTGTCCATCGATCTCTGCTTCTAACACGATGTCAGCCGGGTTGCCGCCAATGGCGGTGTAGACCCGCAGGTTCTCAATGCCGAGCAGGGCATCGACGCCGAGCCCGCGCATATCCAGATTGGCAATAAAGTTTAAGCCCCGAATGACAGTGAGTTCAGAGCTGAGGGACGATAAACTGGTCAGCGCCAGCGCTCGGTCTTCTACTGAGGACAAAACTAAGGCCGTATCTGCAAAGCTGAGCCCGTCGAGAACGCTCAGCTCACTGGCGATCGCAGAAAACTTCCAGGACGCGGGGGGCAAAAAGCCGGTCACAAAGCCCCAGTCATTGCCAATTTTCTTCACCATTAACTCCACCAAACCCAGGGTCGAGTTGGCTCTGAGAGAGAAGAATCGGCTCTTGGGGGCAACCGTAACCGCTACGTCAGAAAAATCAACCGCCAGCACGCTGGCAGGGATGGGCAAGGTTTGCAGCGTCCGGCTACCGCAGAGATCTTGCACAACCGGCGATAGCTTCAGCGAGGGCACCTGACCGCTAAGAACAAACTCACCAGGGAACGTATAGTCGCTTCTAAAGGCGGCTCCGGCGATCTCCAAAGTGCCACCTAGCACGCCACTGAGCGCTTTCTTGCCCTGGTCATCCAGGGTGCGGCTAATTTGCAACGTAATATCGTCTAGCTGAAGATCGTCGAAGCCATTACCGGCTTGACCCTGTCGCTGACCCCGAAGACAGGCACCTTTTCAGTGAATGCAGAAGAGATCGGAAAAAGCAC
>JAAHIC010000333.1 GCA_010671965.1 Leptolyngbya sp. SIO4C5 | reverse complement strand
GACAGCAGAGATCGCTAAGCCAGACGCGACTGCCCAGCCACTTCAGGCCGAACAGCCCGTGGCAGCGGCGGTCAAACCCACCGCGACTCCAGCCAAGCCGAGTACCTTTTGGGGCGTCTTCCTGTCTTAGAGGTCTGAGAGAGGGGGCGGTTAGCGTTAGAACTCACGGCTAAAACTAAGGTGACTTGTGCAGATTGTACGAAACCATCAGCCTGATACCTCAGAAATCAAAACAGGTCAATTTCATTTTCTTTTCATTATCTGCAAAATTAGGGCGATCAGCAATGCTCAAGGCGCGATCGCCTGCTGAAAACGCTCCATTTCCGGGCTGCTGTCCCCATATACCCCGCCGATTTGCTGCTGGCAGCAGTCAATCGCAAACTCATTTAGCTCTGCTGGATCAACGCCGAACATCTGCTCAAAGGTCTGGGCTTCAACCCGGCAAAACTGCGGGCGATCGCGGTAAATGCGACATTCGCGGCGCTCCGCGTCATAGTGAATACACCAGCCATTTTCGCCAACTAGGCTGAGATACTGCTCTAGCTCTGCTGGCGTTAGATAATCAGCTAAATCTGGCCGCTCCTCTGGGGCTAGATGACAGCAGGCCCCGCAGTTTTTCACACATTGCCAAGTAGCCATGAATTACAGCAATCTCCTTAGAATTTTGTAAACTTACTTAAAATTAGGGGTTCGTTAGCAGGTAAAATGACGCTGAGAATTTAAGCCCGTATACCTATTAGCTTTGTCTGTTTGGGAGGATAAATGGAGTTTTTAAGCAGTATTAATTTTGAGCTGATTGCTCAGTTGACTATGCTAGCCATGATCGTGATTTCTGGGCCAGCGATTGTGTTTTTGCTAGCGGCGCGGGGTGGGGATCTGTAGGTCGCCTCTGGCCGATACACAAGCCGATACACAAAGCGATCGCGGCCTAAGCGTGAACTGGCTGAATTGCTGCGACTGCAATCCCAGAGAATTGATTTGTTTTAGATCCTTGTCTTTGGCAAGGATCTTTAAAATTTGAAAATTGCGACAGTTTTGCTGGACTAGGGCGTCTTTTGACGCTGTCGGAGGATAAATTCAGCGATCGCCAAATCGACGGGGGTTGTAATTTTGAGGTTAGTTTCTTCGCCCTGAACGATGCGAACGGGCAAACCACACTTTTCAAACAGGGCCGCGTCATCGGTGACGTTCCAGCCTTGCTGCTGCCCTTGCTGGTGACACTGCCTGAGCAAATTCACCTCAAATCCCTGAGGCGTTTGCGCCGCCCAGAGATTTTGGCGAGCTGGGGTGTCAACGATAACACCTTCCCCATCGACAACCTTGATAGTATCTTTGACGGGAACCGCCGCAATCAACCCGGGGCAGGTTTTCAGAGTTGCGGCGCAGCGATTAAATAAGTCTGGGGTGGCAAGGCAGCGGGCCCCATCGTGAATCAAAACGCGCTGGGCTTCTGGCGGCAGCGCCCGCAATCCGTTAAAAACTGACTCTTGGCGGCTGTCACCCCCTTGAATAAAGTTGACAGGCTTTGTCAGGGAGAGTTCACCGGCAATCTGAGCGAGGGTCTGCTGATCGGCCTTTTGGCAAATGATGCCAATCCAGCTAATGCTCTCGGCCTGCTCTGCCGCTAGCAGATTCCAGGCAATCAGCGGGCGATTTAAAACAGAGAGCAAAACTTTATTGCGATCGCTGCCCATGCGCCGTCCCATGCCAGCCGCAGGAATTAAAAAATGCACAAATGACCTCATTGAAATGGCTATCTCGATAAAAAATCCCGTTTTTGCCCTAATTTTCAGTCTTTCTGAGAAAATTGAGGGGCTGCGGTTGAGTGCTGTTAAACATATTCTGTCCAGCTTCCACTAAAATATTTGGCGAAAAGCGTAAACATATCTTATGCGAGTACTGGCTCTAGTCCCTGGCGGGATCGGCGACCAAATCCTGTTTTTCCCAACTCTGGATGACCTCAAGCAAGCCTATCCTAAGGCCGAAATTGATGTTGTTGTCGAACCCAGAGCACAGTCTGCCTATCGAGTTTCCAAGGCCGTTGATGAAACGATACCGTTTGATTTTGCCGCTAACAGTAGCCCCTCTGACTGGGCCAAT
Source organism: Leptolyngbya sp. SIO4C5 (assembly GCA_010671965.1). Lineage (GTDB taxonomy): Bacteria > Cyanobacteriota > Cyanobacteriia > Phormidesmidales > Phormidesmidaceae > Sphaerothrix > Sphaerothrix gracilis. Next base: position 3,571 of record JAAHIC010000333.1, on the reverse strand, counting down.
CTGTTAGGAATTATCCGCGATCGCGAGTATGAGGTGGTGCTTTCTACCAGTCAGGACTGGAGTGTCGGGCTGTTGCTGTGGCTGAGCGGCATTCCCATGCGAATTGGCTATGCCAACCCCTCCAGCGGCATCTTTCTGACCCAGTCGGTGCCTTACAAGCCAGCCCAGTACCAGGCTGAGCAGTATCATGATCTACTGCAGGGGTTACAGATTAATGGGGCTTGCCCGGCTACCAGCCTCAGCGTGCCTCAGAGCGACTTAGACTGGGCAGAACAAACTCGCGCCGCTCTGGGCCTGAAAGATACGGGATACGTCATTCTCTACGGTGGCCCCAATACGGCGGCTAGAGGCAAAGTCAGCAACGCGTTTTATCCGATTGAGTCCTGGCAGGCCATCATCGAAGACTTTAAGCGGCGACAGCCTGACCTGCCAATTGTGTTTCTCCAGGACAGCACGAACGGCACTTTGGCAAATTCGCTCGGCGATCTGGCTCCCTCCATCAAGCTGATTCAGCCAACCAATATTGGCCGCATGGCGGCGATCATCGCTGGGGCTGACCTGGTGATTTGTCCAGATAGCGACGTATTGCCTCTGGCGGTTGCCCTCAAGGTGTTTACGCTGGCCCTGTTTGGCAGTAGCGATCCGGCTAGGCGCTTGCCTCCGACAGATGGAAGTGACGCTGAAGTTAGGTTCTTGGCCATTACCTCTCTGAGCGATCGCGTCGCCGATATCTCAGCCCAAGATGTGCTTAAAAAAGCCTGGGGAGAATAAAGCTCATCTTCCAGAAGTGAGAGCTTTTGGGGCTTTTAGCGGTTCATAAAATTGATCTTTGGTTCAGTTCCAGGATAAGCTTCTGCTTCTATACTGGAGTCAATTCTGCGCGATCGCGCAGCGCTAGAGACTGAAATAAATTTGAGTTACTAATAAAGCTTTTATGGATAGAATTCGGGCACAAGCTACAAAGCTTTGGGAACTAATTTTTGCCGCTGAGACGGCAGCGACCTATCAAAAAGCCCTGGCCCTGACCTGGGATATTCTCAAGCAGACGGCCCTGCTACTTTGGCTGCTGGTTTGCCTTGTCTTTGTTTTACTAGCTTGGCTAGGGGAATATGCCAAAAAGTTGGGCAAAGATTTTCGCAACTGGTATGAGCATCTAGGTGAGAAGCCAGCTGAAACGGAAGAGGCCAAGCCCTTTTTTAGCTCAGCCGGACAGTCCTTATTAGAAGCCAGCAGCAACAGCGCCGCCTTTTTGCTATCTCAGGCCAGCGAGCAGCTCGGCATTGAATACAAGCCGCCCAAGTCTGAGCCAGTTACAACTCCGCCTCCAGCCGCTGGCCCCCCGGCCCCCGATCCGGCCCCGGCGAATATGTCTCAGGCATCGGGTACGGTCAAGAAAACCCCTTCTGCCATCAACAGCGATCTTGACTGAGGCTTAGTCTCAATTCGAGCCACGAAGGGCACTAAATCTAAAGGCTGTCGTTACGGCGACAGCCTTTGTGCTGCTTAGAAAAACCCGGCTCGGTCTTTGGTCAGATAGGCCAATCCTAGCGAAATCAGCCTTTAGAGGCAGCGATACCTCCACCGTTTTCCCCATGTTGCGTCAGGGAGGAAGTGGCAAAGTGAAAGCGTTCGTTCTATTTTGTCATAAAAAATTGTTATGAAAGCTCGACTCCTCTCACAGCTCGCTATAACTGGCTTACTGATTCTAGGGGGCTTCAGCACCCGGGCGATCGCTCAGGAAACCCTGATGGAAGGCGACGGCATGACCGAGGTTGAAACCCTTGAGACAACTGACGGCATTGAGACTTTAGAAACTACTGATGACCTGACCGAGCCGTCCGAAACTGAGGCCATCGTAGATGAAGCTGAGGCCGCCATAGACGAAGCTGACGCGATCGAAAACGACGGCGTGACTCCCACCACCACGACAGAAACCGTTACCGAGATTCAGCTCTCGCCAGCAGCCGATCAGGCCGACACCATTAACGGTGAAGCTGGTCAGCCTGGTGTCACCCGCACCGTTATTGGCGACGATGACATTGACGTGACTACCGTAGATCCAGAGTCCGGGACGACAACTGAAACTTCAATTGAACTTGATCCTCAAGGCGGTATTGAAGTCGAAACTACCGAAACGCGGGTGCTGGAAGATGGGCAGACGGTTGAGATTCAGGCAGTCCCTAACGGAGAAGGACAGACTCAAATTGAGGTGGAATAAATAGCCGACCCGGCAAAATTACGTTTTGTAAAGGTAAGCTATTCAATAGTTGCTAGAGTTAGGAGTTCTCCCATGACATCCCAGGTTGCTTCTCAAACGGTAACGCTTGTGCCTAATGGGCCGACTATATCGGCGCTGGGCGTAGGCACTTGGGCCTGGGGGGACTCCCTGTTCTGGAATTACGGTAAAGACTACGGTGAGGCTGAGGTACAGCAGGCTTTTGCCGCTGCTTTAGCCGCTGGAGTCAATTTCTTTGACACCGCCGAAATTTACGGTTTTGGCGAGTCGGAACGTCTGATCGGCCAGTTTCTTAAATCAGCCCAGCAGCCTGTTCACATTGCCACCAAGTACTTTCCCCTGCCTTGGCGCTTTTCCGAGCAGGCCGTTGCTGATGCGCTGACGGCTAGCCTTGATCGCTTGCAAGTGCCCGCGATCGCCCTGTACCAGGTACACTGGCCCTTTGATTTTTTCATGGGTCAGAAAACGCTGATGACAGCCTTAGCGCAAGAAGTGCAGCAAGGGCGTATTCAGTCAATTGGCGTCAGCAACTATTCTGCCAAGCAGATGCGAGAAGCCCATCAGTATTTGGCAGACTTGAATATTCCCCTAGCTGTTAACCAGGTGCAATATTCCCTGCTGCACCGCAAGCCTGAAACGAACGGCGTGTTGGAGACGGCCAAAGAGCTAGGAATTACCCTTTTAGCCTATAGCCCTTTGGCTCAGGGGCGGCTTACAGGCAAATATACGTTTCAGGAAAATCAAAAGCCGACCGGAGCGCGTCAAATCGATCCCCGTTTCAATCAGGATGGGCTGGTCAAAATTGAGCTATTGGTTAAAACGCTGCAGCAGATTGGCGCGGCTTACGACCGCACGCCGGCCCAAGTCGCCCTCAACTGGCTCATTGCCCAGGGAAACATAGTCCCGATTCCGGGGGCTAAAAACGCTCTGCAGGCCAGCCAGAATGCGGGTGCCCTGGGCTGGAGCCTAACAGCCGAAGAACTAGAGCAGCTCAATCGCGTCAGCCTGCCCTGGCGCTAGGGTGGCTGATCAACCAGCGCATACCTGGATTAACCGATATACTGCTTGAGAAGTTTGCCCAAGGATTGACCAGGTGCAGGTTGTTAAACAAACGGTGGGGCTGACGGTTGGCGACAGCCTTATGCGTGTCTACGTCGCGATGCCAGAGCCAACGGGACAATATCCGGGAATTTTGTTCTATTCCGATATTTATAGCTGTAGCCACTTTTATTAGGACGCTGCCTGCCTAAGAACGTCCTCCATCGCCGTGCGCAAATTGGCTGACAACGCGAACTGCTTGCGAATCCGGCTTTTCAGCCAGGCCCAACACTTTTC
>JAAHIC010000332.1 GCA_010671965.1 Leptolyngbya sp. SIO4C5 | reverse complement strand
TCAATACGTTGGCCCTCCATCTTGTGGGCACAGTTATTCATGATGCCTCACACCATGCCGCTCACCGCAACCGCGTTGTGAACGCTCTGCTGGGTCATGGTAGCGCTCTGATGCTGGGCTTCGCTTTCCCCGTTTTCACGCGCGTGCACATGCAGCATCACGCCCACGTCAACGATCCAGAAAACGATCCCGATCATTTTGTCTCTACGGGTGGCCCCCTGTGGTTAATTGCGGCCCGTTTCTTCTACCACGAAATTTATTTTTTTCAGCGGCGTCTCTGGCGCAAGCTGGAACTGCTGGAATGGTTTTTATCCCGCTTAACGGTGGCGCTGATTGTGGTTGCTGCCGTTCATTTTGATTTTTTGGGCTATATTTTCAACTTTTGGTTTTCACCAGCGCTGGTGGTGGGGCTAGCCCTGGGGCTGTTTTTTGACTATTTGCCGCACCGCCCTTTTGAGGAACGCGATCGCTGGAAAAATGCCCGGGTCTATCCGGGAGCTATCCTTAACCTGATGATTATGGGCCAGAACTACCACCTGGTCCACCATCTTTGGCCGTCTATTCCCTGGTATAAGTACAAACCGGCTTATGAAACCATGAAGCCGCTGCTGGATCATAAGGGCTGTCATCAGTCTTTGGGTTTGCTCAGGGGCAAAGACTTTTTTGGCTTCATCTACGATATTTTTCTAGGCATTCGCGTACATCATAAGCATCCTTTCCAGTTTCTAGAGCGAAAAAAGTCTATGTAGCGCTCTCGCCTAGGGGCGACTGCCTATCTGAAAGTTTATGCATATTGAAAATGCGCCGGAGTGCCTGCAGACACTCCGGCGTTATTGACTATAGGCAGCAGACAGCTTGCTGAGTGGGGCTATTCCCGGCTAGAAGAAAAGCTAGCGGGCGAAGTTTCCCAATCGGGTCTGAGGGTTTTAGCGCCCCGTAGATAGGGGTGATGAATCTCAGTGTGAAGTACTGGCATGTAAGCGTGAATCAGAAAGCGAATACATCGCGGCAGGCTGCCCTCCACGTGCATTTGCTGCACATCTAGAAGGGGCACATTGTTCCACTGGGGGCGCTGACGAGCAATTTGAGCGGGGAATACCGCATCTATGTCGCGGGTGGCTGAGAAGGTGGCGCTGATAATATCGTCGGGGTTGAGGCGGTTGCGAGACTCTAACTCATCAAGCAGTTCAGTAACCGCGCTCCAAATCGCTTCTGCTGTATTTTCAGAAACAGTGGTTGCCCCGCGAATTGCTCGAACTCGCCAGTCCGCATCAGAATTACTCATAGAGTCGATTACCGTTTCTCTTCACTAAAGGCAAATCAGTCAAAAGATATTTTTGTAGATTTGAACTTTCATAGTACCAGTCCTCGCTGAAGCGCTTGAGTAAGCGCCGCCAGCGATCGCTACCTAGAGCTGAATTTGAGCCTTGTATAGGAAGTTTACGGTCGATAGAGCCAGAGAGGCAGACCGCTGGTCGTCAGGTCAAACTCTAGCTGACTGAGGCTATTGGACAGCTCGGCAACAGGTAAGTCGGCCCATTGGCTAGCCGCTTGACGATTGCCGGGTAATATTCGTTTCCAGAAGGGCTTGCGGTCTTCAAAGGTGTAGCATTCTGCTTTTTCAGGATTGAGGCCAGCTAGCTCAGCGGCCCACTGGCGCGCATCTTCCTCGGTGCCTAAGCGATCGACTACACCTAAAGCCAGCGCCTGCTGTCCGGTGAAAATCCGCCCATCGGCAAATTCTTTAACGGCTTCAACGGTAAGCTGGCGAGCGGTGGCGACCGTCTCGACAAACTGATGGTAGCTAACGTCAATTAGCTCCTGCAGGATATTTTGCTCTGGCTCAGTCAGCTCGCGATCGAAGGCCAAAATGTCTTTATAAGGGCCGGACTTGATCACTTTGAAGGAAACACCCACCTTATCGAGCAGGCGCTCTAGGTTGTTGCCGCGTAGAATAACGCCAATGCTGCCGGTAATGGTGCCGGGATTGGCCACGATGTGTTCGGCCCCCATGCCAATATAGACCCCGCCGGAAGCGGAGATATTACCGAAGCTAGCAACAATTTTGACCTGATCGCGCAGTCGCATCAGAGCGCTATAAATTTCTTGAGAGTCACCGACGGTGCCACCGGGACTATCGATGCGGAGCAGCAGGGCCGGAAATTTTTTCTCTTCAATTTCTTTGAGATTTTCTAAAACGCGCTTGCGCGTCGAACCTGCGATCGCGCCAGTGATCTCAATGCGGGCAATTTGCTTACGGAACCGAGGCTTAAACGGCCAAATCATAGGGTGTCGATCGCTAGATGACTTAACATTCTTTAAGATAAGTATACAACTGCGCCATGCTTAACTATCCGCTAGCTTTATGAGTCATACTTCTCTGCCGCCCAAACGAATGCTAACTGCATTGTTGCTGATTTCCCCCTTCTTTTTGTGGGGAACGGCTATGGTGGCCATGAAGGGGGTGATTGACGACACGACCCCATTTTTCATTGCGGCGACGCGGCTGCTGCCAGCAGGCTGTTTAGTACTCTTAGCCGGTCTGTGGATGGGCCGCAAGCAGCCAGCGGGCTGGCAAGCTTGGCTGTGGATTGGGCTATTTGCTCTCATTGATGGCACCCTGTTTCAGGGCTTCTTGGCGGCGGGACTGGTGCGGACAGGGGCAGGTTTGGGATCGGTGATGATTGACTCCCAACCCCTGGCAGTAGCAGTCATGGCCCGGTTTTTGTTTGGCGAGCAGGTGGGGGTGTTTGGCTGGATTGGGCTGGGATTGGGCCTTGTCGGCATCAGCCTGCTGGGGCTGCCGGACGAATGGATTTTGAACCTGCTGCAGGGAATCCCGTTTTGGCAAAGCTGGACGCCGGGTAGTGACATGGTGGGCCTGCTGTTTCAGCGGGGAGAGTGGCTGATGCTGCTGGCGGCGCTGTCGATGGCGGTGGGTACAGTGCTGATTCGCTATGTGTGCCGCCATGCGGATCCGGTGATGGCGACCGGGTGGCACATGATTTTAGGCAGCCTGCCGCTGGTAGCTTGGTCGGCGATCGCTGAGACCGGTCAGTGGCAGCAGCTATCGCTCACGGGCTGGATGGCGATCGCCTATGCCACCATTTTTGGTAGTGCCTTAGCCTACGGCATCTTCTTCTATCTAGCGGCTGAGGGTAATTTGACCAGTCTCAGCGCCTTGACCTTTCTGACACCAGTTTTTGCCCTACTATTTGGCAACCTATTTTTAGGCGAACTGCTGAGTTCAGTCCAGTGGACGGGCGTTGCCTTTACGCTGGTCAGCATTTGTCTGATCAACCAGCGAGAAAGGCTGCTGGGGTTTTTCCGGACGCAGCCAGTCCAACCGTCTACTGAAAATACGGTTCGGACAGGAACATTCGAGTCAAAATCTTAGACCTGCTGATTAGTGCGAGCCGAGCTTTTAATGCAGACTTTACTGAGTCAACACCTCTTTAAAGATCTAGCACCAGAATCGGGCATCCTAAAGTGAGCTATGCAAACTGATTTAGTATGAAAGCTAGACGCTCATAGCACGGTTCAATATCGCGGGTACCCCAACGGCTTTGGGCCGAAACTGCTAGTCTGACAGCAGATGAGGTACGCTCAAGCCGAAAAAATTGCTTGATTACGAACGCAGTGAGGATAAGTTGAAGCGAGCGTCAAAACGCTAAGAGAGCAGTCGCAAAGTATGATAGCCACTCTGGGTGCAAGGATACCAAGGACCAACCATCTAACATGATCCAACGCTCTACCTTGCTGGCAATAACCTGTCTGGCAGCTTGGGGAGGTTCCCCCGCTGCTGTTCGGGCTGTGGCTCATTCCCCTACTGGTTTACCAGTCCTTGCAACTGCCCAGCTAGCGCCTGCAGCCGCTAAAATCTGGCCGACCTTAGCTCAGGCACCCACGAATCCAGCCGCCTCTACCCCAACGACAGCAGCCGATCTCAGCAACAGTGAAGTTTTACAGCTCCAGCTCAGGCTGCAGCAGCTTGGTTATTACAGTCAGCCTGTTGACGGTATCTATGGCCCTAAAACCGAACAGGCCCTGTCAAACTTTCAGCAAGATTCTGGTCTACCGGCTACTGGCAATGTAGATCCCTTCACCGTCCAACGCTTACAAACGCCCAACCTGTTTTCGATTGAATCGCCCAGTCCAGCTACAGAAAGCCAGATTCCCAATTTTTTGCCCTCGACTGCGTCTACGCCAGCGGCGGCAACCCCTGTTCCCCAGGCGGATTCAGAAGCGACAGCCGCTTCTACGCCTGCAACTGAGCCAGTAGACACAGAGCCGACTGCCGTTTCTGAGTTCAATCCGTCTCAGCTTCTAATACCAGTTATTTTACTGCTGGGGTTAGGTGCGATTGGCGGCGGCATTGTACTGGTTTATCGCCAGTCATTGCGCTCAGGTCGGCCTGCCAAACAGCTAGATAAGCAAGCACCAGCGGCTCACATAACTGACCAGTCTGCTCTGATAGCGGACAGTGCAGCCGCAGTGAATGGTTCCCAGCAGAATCTGGAAATTCAAGACCAGACTGACTCAACAGCAGCTTTGGAAGAAACAACACGGCTGCCCAAGCTCAATATTGTAGAAACGCTGGTGGCTGAGCTGCAGAGTAGCGATCCCGCCAAACGACGACAGGCTATTTGGGAACTGGGACAGCGGGGCAACTCCAGTGCCGTGCAGCCGTTAGTCAACCTGATTATGGATGCGGACTCCAAAGAGCGCAGCCTGATTTTGGCGGCTCTATCTGAAATTGGCACCCATACGCTAAAGCCGATGAACCGGGCGCTGGCTCTTTCGCTGCAGGACGATAATCCTGAGGTGCGCAAGAATGCCATTCGCGATTTGACTCGAATTTATGATGCGGCGGCTCAGGTAAGTCAGATGCTGGCCCATGTAGCTGAAGATGAAGATCCTGAAGTGCGAGAAACAGCCCGCTGGGCGCTGGGACAGCTCAACCGCATCCGGCCTTTACCTAGCAGCGAGCAGCGGGCTTCTCTTTATGATTCTGTTTCGCCAGCGGATTTTTTGCCCGGTGAGAAGACCAACTCTTAAACCGTTTGATGTCATGCTGAAGAGGTGACTCTAGAAAGAGCGACTGCCTTTTATCTTCATGTCTGCTTCAGCCTTGAGACTGCTTTTGCTTTCTACCCCCGTTGGCCCCTTGGGGTCAGGGCTGGGCGGCGGCGTGGAGCTGACGCTGATGAATCTCGCTCAGGAACTGCAACGACGGGGGCATTCGCTCCGGGTCGTGGCTCCTGAGGGATCGGCTCTGGCAGAAATTGCGATCGCGCCGATCTCAGGTACCTTACAGCCCACGGCTCATACTCAAGGGCGACAGACCCCCACGGTTTTACCCGAAAATCCGGTGCTGGCCAATATGTGGGACTATGCCCGTCAGGTGCAGGATGACTATGACTTGCTGGTTAATTTTGCCTATGACTGGCTGCCTTTCTACCTAATGCCGTTTTTACGGCGACCCGTAGCTCAGTTTGTCAGTATGGGTTCACTTTCGGGGGCAATGGATGCAGTCATTTGCCGAACGGCAGAGCGATTTCCCGGCAGCGTAGGCGTCTACACCCGCACTCAGGCAGAAACGTTTCCCGGCGTGGCAAACTTTCGGATTTTGAGCAGTGCTATTGATCTTGTGCTGTATGAGTTTTGTGATCAGCCCCAGGATTACCTGGTTA
>JAAHIC010000331.1 GCA_010671965.1 Leptolyngbya sp. SIO4C5 | reverse complement strand
CTTTGGCGATGTGGGCGGGGATGAGGGTGAGGTGCGAGCAGAGGTGCACGAGCGCGCTGTCCTTGCCGGCCGCCGGCAGCGCGTGCGACCAGTCGAGCACGCGCGCCGACAGGTCGAAGGCGTGTTGATAGATCGGCAGCTCCTCGAAGCTGTCGAGGAGGTCGCCCTCGTCAACTTCCGCAAGTCCTATAAAACTATGAAGTTTTGGCAGCTAAAACGTAATGCTTGTTACAGTACATTTGCATGGTACAAACGATTGCGATCGCTCTCTTCGCTGATGGATAAACCGCCTGCCAAAGCCACCGTCACCAAAGACAATATCGTAGAGCGCCTGCTGCTCTACCGGGATGAATTTGCCGCCTTAGGCGTTAAAAAACTGGGCCTCTTTGGTTCCTACGTCGAAAATAAGGACTGTCCCAATGGTGACGTAGACGTCCTGGTCGAATTTGACTTAGCCGCTAAAACCTTCGATCACTTTATTCAGCTATCCCTGCTGCTAGACGAGATTCTGCTGTGCAAAGTAGAGCTTGTCACCGCTAAATCCCTCAGTCCGCATATTGCCCCTCGTATTCTTCCTGAAGTTGAGTATGTCATTTCAGACTAGCGACTATCTGCGCCATATCCTAGACGAAACCGCCTACCTGATTCAGAGCAGCCCCGCCACAGACAAGGCCAGCTTTAAGCAGGATGCCACCCTGCGCCGCGCCTTTGTCCGCAGCATTGAGGTGATTGGGGAAGCCACTCTGCGCCTGCCTCAAACGTATCGCCAAGCCCATGCTCAAATCGACTGGCGATCGCTGATTGGCCTCAGCGATCGTCTGCTTCATGCCTACTTCGGCGTAGACTACGACCTGGTGTGGGATGTAGTAGTCAACAAGGTACCGCTGTGGCAGTCGCAGATTGCCGAATTGCTGGAGAAGGAAGAAGCTCTTTAACGGTGATATCTACCGATTCGCCTCACGACGCAGCTTAGAGTGCCAGGGAGGCAGGTTTCAGCTTCACTCACCCCGTTCACGCAACCTGCAGTTCTCATCGAGGCACCAGACTGGCTCGAATCAAAAGGCTGAGCGATCGCCCAGCCTTTTGCTCAAAGATGCCTATTTTTTAGAAGCGATTCAGCGTTAACCCAGTAGCTTCCTCGCCTAGGCTGGACGCTAAGCCGCCTGCTGCTGGCGACGACGCATGAATACGCCTAAGCCTAAGGCTGCTCCCGTGCCGAGCATCGTCAGGGGTTCGGGGACAGGTTCAGTAGGAGTTTCTCCACCGCCGCCGCCGTTACCCGCTGTGAGCGAACTGAACTCCGTCACGCCATCCCAGCCAATTGCCTCAGTATCCAGGGCTTCTGTCAGATTGCTGTTAAAGACCACGCGGTAATCAAATGGGCTGTCTTGGTTAGGGCTGTTGGGCTGCATCCGCGAGCGATCGCGGCGCAGGGGTGAGAAGAAGGACTCGCCAAAGAAGACGACCTGATTGTCTACCAGGTCTAAGCCTGTGGGGTTGACGGTGTTGGTTTGGCCGCTCATAAGCTGCGAGCGAATAAAGGTGCCTGCCCCCGGAATGGCCTCCCCCGTTGTGGGATCAAGCTTTAGTAAAACGCTGGCTTTAGCACCACCGCCAGCGCCGTAGGTGGGGAGCCAGCCATCGGCAGTGAACCGGCGAAAATCCTCACTGGGCGTACCCTGGGTGCCATCCACGGTGAAAGCCGCATAGAGATTAGCTAACCCATCCCACAGCAGGCCGATACCGCGCCCGTCTGCGCCTGTGGTTTCATAGTTGGAGCGACTCCAGTTTTTGAAGCCGTTGGTAAAGCTAGCAATAATCGGATCTTGGTTCTGCCCCGTAGGCTGGCGAGTGCCGATATAGAGAGTCGTCTCTCCAAACGTGACCGAAGCGGCCCCGCTAGCAATGATGTCCGCTTCGCTACTACTAGGCGAAAACTTTGACACATTGTCATTGATGGCACTGATAACGGCAGCTTGACTGGTCGCTGCCGCAAAACTACTCAACAGCGCGATCGCGCTGCTTAGACACAGTGAGGAATACCTCATAATTCAAAAAGCTCCAAGTCTTGGTTAGGACGAATACAGCAGTCTCAATTCGTCAATTCACATACTTGGCAGATTTACTCCGCACCCGAATGGTTTACATTCCCTAATCATTTATAAATTTTCGATGAAAGTATGGCATTGTTAGTTACCCTGAACTGCCATGTCGTTCAAGTTTGCCTAAAACCGCATAAATTCCCGCGAAAATTCCCTATCCGCCCAGGTTCCCGTGCTGTTTGATCACTTTTATGCCTAAATCTACTGAGTTCAGGGTTTGGCTGACCCGCCGTCTGCCCACCTCATTAGCCGCTTTAGCAGAAATTGCTACCGTGGAAGTCTGGCCTGAGCGGCGGCCACCGCCCCGTGATGTTCTGCAGTCCAAGCTACCCCACCTAGACGGGCTGCTGTGCCTGCTCACCGATCCGATTGATCAGGCTTTAATTGCGGCAGCGCCTCAGCTTAAGGTGATCAGTCAGATGGCGGTAGGATTCGACAATATTGACCTGGCGGCGGCCACCGCCCGGGGCATTCCGGTGGGCAATACGCCGGGGGTACTGACGGATGCCACGGCTGATTTTACCTGGGCGCTGCTGATGGCGGCGGCGCGGCGGGTCGTCGAGAGCGATCGCTTTGTGCGCCGGGGCCAGTGGCAAACCTGGGAACCGGATTTGCTGCTAGGGCCAGATATCGCCGGGGCTACGCTGGGCATTGTCGGCCTGGGACGCATTGGTCAGGCGGTTGCTAAGCGATCGCAGGGGTTTGACATGTCGGTGCTCTACACGGGTCGCCATCGCTGCGAACCCGCGATTGAAACTGCGCTCAATGCCACCTATGTGGAACTGTCAGAACTGCTGGCAAAATCAGATTTCGTCTCTATTCACACGCCGCTAACCCCCGCCACCCATCATCTGATTGGGACAGCGGAGCTACAGCAGATGAAATCTACCGCGATTTTGATCAATACGGCGCGGGGAGCCGTTGTCGATCCGGCGGCGCTCTATCAGGCCTTGACCAGCGGCGAGATTGCGGCAGCAGCCCTAGACGTGACCGAGCCGGAGCCGATTTCAGCCGATAGCCCCTTGCTACAGCTCGACAACCTGACGATTGCCCCCCATTTGGGCAGTGCCAGTCGGGCCACGCGGCGAAAAATGGCGGATATGGCGATCGCTAACCTGATGGCTGGGCTTAAGGGCGATCGCCTACCCCACTGTGTCAATCTTGACGTGTATTAAATCTGAAGCAAGATGACAGCTCCAAATAAAAGCCCTCCAAATCGAAGTTTGGAGGGGCTGGAGTTCCTGAAAATCGTCACTGGACGTATGATGCCGGGAATTTCACGGATTGGGAAGAGGGGTCTAGCCCATCAGTGCTATCCCTGAACCAGTCCGTTGTGAGTCATCGACTTTTTATCCCAGAGATGGGGACGCTCTGAGACGGGGATATAGGGCTGGTTGTGAGGACCGTTGTAAAGCTGGGTGGGCCGGAAAATGCGGTTTTCTCCGAGCTGTTCTTTCCAGTGGGCTAGCCAGCCCGCCGTCCGGGCGATCGCAAATAGGGGGGTAAACAGGTCAGTAGGAATACCCAGCTTGCGATAGACCAGCCCTGAATAAAAATCGACATTGGGATAGACTCCCTTGGCGCCTAGGCGCTCGGTGACAACAGCCTCCAGTTCCAAGGCAATGTCGTAGTATTCATCGCGGCCAAACTTCTCAAATAGCTGCTCTGCTAGGCGCTGCAGGATGATTGCTCTAGGGTCTTTAACCTTATAGACCCGGTGGCCAAAGCCCATAATTTTAGCTTTGCGCTGAATTCTATCTTCAATATAGGGCCGCACCTTATCAATAGAGCCGATTTCCTCCAGCATGGCAATCACTTCCTCATTAGCACCGCCGTGTAGAGGGCCTGCCAGCGTACCTACGGCAGAGGCTACCACCGCATAGGGATCGGTCAGAGTTGACGCGGTTACCATCGCTGAGAAAGTAGAGGCATTGATGGTGTGCTCAGCATGAAGCGTTAGGCAAATATCAAAAATACGGGCTGCTAACGGATCTGGCTCGCGCTCGCTCAGCATGTAGAGAAAGTTGGCGGCATAGTCTAGGTCATCGCGGGGCTGTACCGGATCGTTGCCTTTGCGAATAAGTTGAAAAGCCGCCACCATCGTCGGAATTTTGGCTAACAAACGCACGGCGGCGGCTTGAATATAGGCCGGATCGTCTAAGGCCCGCCGGGAGTAAAACAGCCCTAAGGCTGCGGCACAAGCCTGCAGCGCATCCATCGGGTGACCGCTTTCAGGAAAACACTTCATCATGTCTCGAATCCGAAACTTGAGTCGGCGGTGGTACTGAATTTCATGCTCAAAAGTCTCCAGCTCTTGCTTAGTAGGCAAGCCGCCCCAAATGAGCAAATAGGCCGTTTCTAAAAACGAGCTTTTTTGAGCCAGTTCTTCAATTCGGATACCCCGGTATTCCAAGATGCCGTTTTGTCCATCAACGTGGCTGATGCTGGACTGAGTTGCCGGAATTCCCTCAAGTCCGGGCCGATAGTCACATACCGTCATGATCTCACCGTTGCTACGCGCTAAGTTTATTCACCGTGAATGACGATCAAACATCTGTGGCCTTTGCAACAGATGCTTGATAAGAACGCCTTGCTAGCAGTGCTAGGCCCACTTAGTTTCTCAGAAAACTGAGTCAGGTGCTTGCTTCTGAAAACCTTGAGCTTAGCAGCACACGCCGTCTAAGGCAGCGGAAACATGGACTGAATCAGGCGCTAGCGTCAATCCAGCCAAAGCTTACGGACGTTGGGTTTCACTGCGTTTTACCCAACCTACCAAAAACCTCTGCGCTGGACTAGAGCCGTCCCTGACAGATTAAAAAAGCTGGAGCTAAATCTGACTGCCAAAAGCAGTGAAGCGGGCAGACATTGGCGATCGCTCCGTTACGCTCTGATTTAGGCGGTCATTCTATAATTCTACCGCTAGCTTTAATCCGTATTAAGAACGCCATCTTCAGGATTGATCAGGCGCAGCAGCTTTTGCTTCACTTGGGTATCAAAGACTTCCCACTTGAGGCGATTGTAGTCGCTGTTTTCGTAAAAGCCAGATAAAAAGCCGATGGGAATTTCAAAGCCGCCCGCCATTGATCGCCCCCCCCCGAAGAAGCGGCCTTGGTTGTCTTGGCCAAAGGCTTCCTTGATAAACTCGTCCGGATCGAGGGTAATTTTGCTGGTACGCAGAGAGCCAATCACTACTTCCCGCTCCTCATCCTCGTCGTGGACAATGCCGTAGACCACTGCGGTATGCACGTTTTCCTCAGTCACTAAGAAGTCAGCCGCTTGGGGAATGGCGTCTCGATCTTCGTAGCGCAGATAGCCCACGCCTGCAATGGAAACGCTGTTTTCGATCTTGCGGTTGCGCAGCGATCGCTCAATCACGTCCATCACCCGCTTTGAGCGCGACGCCTGCAGAACGGCGCTTAAAAGCTGGGCGTCATAGTAGCGGCTGAGGTAGGCTGCGGCTAAAAAGTCGTCTTCGGCGGCGTGACGCGCTGCGCTCGCTTTCCATCTGGCCGGAGGACGCCGGACTCCCACGCCGGCCGCTATCCGAGATCCGCGGCGGAACGCCGGCGGAAAATGCCGCCGCGCTCGTGCGGCTGCT
>JAAHIC010000330.1 GCA_010671965.1 Leptolyngbya sp. SIO4C5 | reverse complement strand
CAGACTACTCTCAAGCATATCAGAAAGCTGAGAGAGCCTATATGCAGGGCAGCTACGAAGAAGCAGCAACTGCTATTGATCAGCTAGCAGAGGAGTATCCCAGCGATCCTAACGTGCTCCTACTGCGAGGGCATATCTATTGTTATGGCCTCCAGCAGTATGAAATGGCCTGCGATCAGTACAAGTCAGTTTTGCAGTTGACCTCCGATCCAGAGTTCGTAGACTACGCCAACAATGGTTTGGCCTATGCCAGCCAATTCTCTAGCGACCCAGCCGACCCCGTCGAAGATTCGTTTCTCAACGACGATGATCTAGCCGATGCCGTTGAAAGCAGCAGCGGTGCAAAATCGGCTACGGGCACAGACAACAATGAAGAACTGCTCAATTCAGATTTGGACTTTGCTGACTTAGATTTAGAGAGCTTTGAAGAGTCAGGCGATCCATTTGCCAATTCTCTAGAAGCAGAACCGGATGAAGTCAATCCTTTTGCAGTCGGTACGGAGGCTCAGTTTGATGAGCTAGATACTAGCCCGGAAAGTGACTTTAATGACTTTGACAATCCGTTCGCCGCTAGTCCAGACGAAGAAGCTAGAGAGACGGAGGCCGGAGATCCGTTCGCGGCTAGCCAGCCAGATGTCTTTGTGGATAGTCCAGCCGCTGATGAGCCAGATTTTGACGCAGATTTATTCGATGACTCTGATTCGCCTTTTCCGGCCTTTGAAGATGACGGTCGCTATTCAGAGGGGTTTGCTAGCGAAGACTTCACAGAGGAGCTGCGGGGCGAGGAAACAACTTTTAGCGCCGCGCCTCACAGCAGTGCCTACGACGAACCGCAGCATCAAGGCCATGAAGATGAGCAAACGTTATTCATGCCGGGGCCTGAATCTGAATCAGGCGATTTTTCAGAGGTAGAAGTCGAGGCAGACTATTCGCCACCGGCAGCCTATGGGTCGGAAGATATGACCTTCGTCGCCTCGCCAGACACTGCTCCTCCTAATATAGACAGCGACTACGAGGACTTTAGCGAGGACTTTTCCGAAAACGGGGCCTCTACCAGCTTTTCTGAAGAGCTAGACAGCGATCAGAGTAACGTCGATTTTCTAGACGAGTTTGATGAATTCGATGATCTAGGCAGCCTGCCTGACTTCGAGCTTTCGGATAGCTCAGCGGGATTTACCAGTCCCTCAGTGGGCTCGTCTGGGCTAGGACGCGACGAGAGACTCAGCAGCAACGGCTCTGGGTTTGACTTAGTTGACAGTGGAGAATCTGCTGCCATCAGCGATGACGATGAAGTCTTCGGTATTTCGGGCCTTTCCAGCGATGCAGAGGCGCTGCCTGTCTTTGCTGCGGAAGATTCTGAAGAAGAAATTAAGCCAACTGTCGAACAGGGATGGCTAGCGCCGGTAGAAAATGCTTCGTTTGATACAAAGCGTCTGCTAGTAGCGGGTGCTGCTGGCATTGTTTCAGCTTTAGCAGTGGCTTTTGTCAACTTTGGCTTTGATAGCCGCGCCAATCAAGAGGGAACAACGGCGGTTGCCTCTCCCCTGTATCGATTTTCGATGGTTGGCGCAGCCGGAGTGGCTAGCTTTGGTGCGGCTCTGGGTATGGGCTATCTGGCCAATCGACGGGTCAAGCAGTCAGTTGCCAACTTGAAGCAGCAGTTTGAGCTGGTTTCTCAGGGCAATCTGGGGGCTAGAGCTGCTGTCTATACCGATGATGATTTAGGCCAGCTTGCCCACAATTTTAACCAGATGGCCCGGGGGATCTTAACCACCACCAGCGAGGCTCAGCGCAAAGCGCAGGAACAGGAGCAAGCTAAAGAAGACCTGCAGCGCCAGGTAATTCGTCTATTAGATGACGTAGAAGGCGCAGCCAGAGGTGATCTCACGGTTCAAGCAGAAGTCACTCCAGACGTGCTGGGTGCGGTGGCTGATTCCTTCAACCTGACGATTCAAAACCTACGGGAGATTGTGCAGCAGGTGAGCGTGGCGGCCCGACAGGTGAGCAAAGGCTCAGTTGAAAATGAGGTGTTTGCCCGCAGCTTGTCCTCAGATGCGCTGCGCCAAGCGGAGGAACTAGCCGTCACCCTAAACTCAGTGCAGGTCATGACGGACTCGATTCAGCGGGTGGCCGAAAGTGCGCGTGAAGCAGAGGACGTGGCCCGTTCGGCTTCGTCTACGGCTCTGCGAGGGGGAGAAGCAGTCGAGCGGACTGTAGCCGGTATTTTAGAGATTCGCGAAACGGTGGCGGAAACCACTCGCAAGGTAAAGCGCTTAGCCGAGTCTTCCCAGGAAATTTCTAAGATTGTGGCGTTGATTTCGCAGATTGCGTCGCGGACGAACCTCCTAGCCCTCAATGCCAGCATTGAGGCAGCTCGTGCCGGGGAGGCCGGTCGCGGCTTTGCGATTGTAGCCGACGAAGTCCGGCAGCTAGCCGATCGCGCTGCCAAAGCTTCTAAAGAGATTGAGCAAATCGTCCTGCAGATTCAAAGTGAAACCAGCGGCGTCATGACGGCGATGGAGGAAGGGACGCAGCAGGTCATTGAAGGAACGCGGCTGGCAGAGCAGGCGAAGCGATCGCTGGAAGATATTATTCAGGTATCTAACCGCATTGACGTGCTGGTGCGTTCAATCACCGCCGATACGGTTGAGCAGACGGAGACTTCGCGCGCGGTCGCTCAGGTTATGCAGTCAGTTGAGCTGACGGCCCAAGAGACTTCGCAGGAAGCGCAGCGGGTATCCGCCTCGCTGCAAAATCTAGTCGGGGTTGCCCGCGACTTGCTCACTTCTGTAGAGCGATTCAAGGTCGAGCCAGAGGATACGCGAGGGGCTTAACGCTAAAGTACCTTGTCCTTGTCTAGATTCGCTAGATTGGAGCCATTAGGCTTTTACTTCACGTCCGTTAGCAGCATGGAGAATCTTGGTAGGCCAGATACAATCGTTTTAACCGCCTGGGGCCGAAGAATATAGCAAGCACGTAGGGGGAAACCGCGATGTTGCCAGAACAACAACAGCGAATCATGGGCTACTTTATTGAGGAGGCTAAAGACCACCTCAATACCATCGAGCAGGGCTTGCTGAATCTTCAGGCCACCATTGCCGATCCGGAGATGGCAAATGAGGTTTTTCGGGCCGCGCATTCGGTGAAAGGCGGAGCGGCGATGCTGGGCATCGAGAGTATGCAGCGGGCCTCTCATCGTCTAGAAGACTATTTCAAAATTTTGAAGGAGTCGCCAGTTCGCGTCGATCGCGCTTTGGAAACCATGTGTCTTCAGGTTTTCGATGCCCTGCAGGAGCTTCTGGAGCAGCTTCAGGGGCCTTTTGGCCTGACTGAGGACAAGGCTCAGGAAATTATGACCAACGTGGAGCCGGTTTTTGGTCAGCTAGATGAGCATCTCAACAGTCTAGTTCAGCAAAGCGCAATCGCCCCAGAGTCCCCTGCTGCTGCGCCCGCCGCCCGCCGCCCGCCCGCTGCGGCTACCAGCCATGCCGAACAGAGCGCCCTAGATTTAGTCTTCAAGAGCGATGTGCCTAGCTCCCTGCGGGACATGCTCAAGCTGTTTAAGCAGCAGGACTCGTCGGCTACCCGCTACCAGCTTCAGGAAGTCTGTAACTCTCTCAGCCGGATTGGCGAACAGTTTGACCTGGTTAACTGGTGCGATTTAGTCAAGTCAGCTCAAGCCGCGATCGCCAATGAGGACAATACCTATCGGGATTTGGCCCCGGTCGTGATTAAAGATCTTAAACAGGGGCAAGACCTTGTTTTATCTGGTCGTGCGGCTGAAGTGAGTGTCTCCGATGGACTGCAGCAGATGCTGCCAGACGATGTCTTATCGCTAGATGAATCAGCGGCCTTAGAGGACTTGCTGAGCGATGATGACGTTTCAGAGAGTGGAGATGATTTAGGCGATCTATTTGGCGCGGCGGCGGATCCAGCTGATGAGCTAAATTTTGAGGAGTCTCTGGCATCCTCTGCGGCAGATGAGCCGCCCCAGCATGAATTGGCAGACTCAAGCAACACCCCTAGCGATTTGCCCACTCCTGAGATTTTGTTAGAGCCAATAGAGGCTCCTCCCGTTCGGTCTGCCCTGCACAACGGCCCGGAAATGGGGATGGCAGAGCTGAACAGCTTAGCCGATCTGTTTGAAGGAGATGCGAATAGGCTAGACACATCTTGGCAAGAAGAAGTGGCAGACGAAATCTCTGCTGGCGAGGCAGACGCGCTAGATGTCAATATCGCCGATGACGATTTTTCTGATTTGCTAGCGGAGACTCCTGCTGACAATCAGGCTGAAGATCTGGCTGTGACAGATGATCTGGGAGATCTGTTTGGGGATGAGCCAGAGCAGCTAACCTCTGATGAAGCTGAGCCGAGAGAAACTATTTCTGATTCAGCCGAGTCTGATGTCTCCGATTTGCTTGGGATGTTTGATGACGAAGCCGAGGCCGCTGACAGCGATCCGGCTGAATCTACCCTTACACCCGACTTAACCCCAGGATCAGCTCCCCCTACTCGCTCATCTGTGCCGCCAACAGGAGGATTAGATGAGCTAGATGACTTTTTTAACGAGTTCGAGGGGGATGATGCTGTCGGCTTAACGCCAGCGCCTGCCGCCGCTGCTACGGCTGCCGACTTTGACGCCGATTTTGATCAGACTTTTGCGATCGAGTCTAGTGATGAGACTGGGGCGAATGAGTCGGCTGAGCCGGCAGATGAAGTTGACTTATTAGAGAGTGCAGAAATTATAGAAAACGCTGTAGTTTCTGAAGCTGATGCGTCGATTGTGGCAGACGACCTCTCTAGCGATCTTTGGGCAGACGATGATGCATCGACCGGCCTTGACTCAGACAGCTCTGAAGCTTCCTCCTTCGATTTAGAGCCAATTAGCGATCCCTGGGAAGGGTCGAATGAACCAGAGACATCCTTAGACCTCGCATTTGAGATGCCAGAAGTTGCGGCTGAATCAGATGATGAAGCCTTGGATTCCCTGTTCGCCGAAAACTCGGTTAGTGAAGAAAGTTCGTCAGAGGCAGAAGGCTTAGAGCTAGAGCAGGACTGGTCTCTGACCGATGAGTCGGATGTTCTGGCCGGAGATGCCGATGAAGCTGCTGATCTAGATTTTGATCTAGAGGCGAATTTGGCGGACACTTCAGCGCCGACGGCGACAGCCGCAACATCAGCAGACCTTGACTTTGATGACTTGCTATCTGAGAGCGAATCGTCCTCAGCAGACTTAGATGAGCTAGGCGCAACCTTTGACAGCGATGATTCAGGCTTTGACAATTTGGCAGCCCCATCCGAGGCAGACGATGAGTTGGACTTTAGCGACATTGGCGATGGCAGTGACGCAGAGGAGTTCACTCTAGATTTTGGTGAGAGTGAAGAAGCTGCCAGCCAGGAGCCTGTGACATCAGCGACAGACGAGCTAATCTTTGACTTGGGTGTAGCAGATGACTCGGCTGAGGCTGAATCAGCCGAGGGACCAGATGATTTAGACTTCACTGTTGAAGCGCTTGAAGTTTCAGATGAAGCAGTTGCTGACTCTGAACTGGAGGATTTGTCTGCTTTTGACGCAGAAACTGAAGACTTCTCATCTATGTTTGATGACGAGGTAGAAGATGCTGACAGTACAGAAATTCAGGTAGCCGATACAGATGAGAGTCTATCGGGGCTGTTTGAAGAAACGGAGAGCACAGATGAGCTGGATTTGGCAGCC
>JAAHIC010000033.1 GCA_010671965.1 Leptolyngbya sp. SIO4C5 | reverse complement strand
AGCTGGGCTGGCAAGATTATGAAGCGGTGGGTAAAGAGATTCTGCAGGATTTCAGTCAAACTCTCTCTACAGAGGATGGTGATCTGCCTGGTTTCTAGGTAAGGTCTGTAAAAGTTTGACATCGGGATTGAGCAAGTCCGCTGCCTAGCTCCACTACCCGATGTAGGATTGGTAACAGCAAAGAACTCAGCCGACTTATGGTAGATACTGCTCCTCGCTTTGCCCCGCAAGCGTTTGATCTGACAGACTTCGCGCCAGCTCTCGATCGCGATCGCCTTCTTGCCGCCATTGACGTGGGGACGAACTCTATCCACATGGTCGTGGTCAAAATTCAGCCCGCTATTCCCGCTTTTACAATCATTGATAAAGAAAAAGATACCGTTCGCCTGGGTGACTTCTGCGAAAAGACCGGCAACCTCACGGAAGAAGCGATGCAGCGGGGCATTTCTGCTCTGAAGCGCTGCATGGCGATCGCCCAAAGTTTAAAGGCTGATGACATTGTGGCAGTGGCCACCAGCGCTGTACGGGAAGCGGGCAATGGCCGTGAGTTCCTAGAGCGGGTTGAGAAAGAAGTGGGCCTAGATATTAACCTGATTGCGGGCACTGAAGAAGCCCGCCGGATTTATCTAGGCGTCCTGTCTGGCATGGAGTTGCAGAATCAGCCCCACGCCATTATTGATATTGGCGGCGGCTCAACCGAAATCATTTTAGGCAACGGTCAGCCCCATCGTTTTCTCAGCAGCACCAAAGTGGGCGCGGTCCGTCTCACTGCTCAGTTTGTCCACACTGACCCCATCAGCGATCAGGAGTATACCTATCTGTGTGCCTACATTCGCGGCATGTTAGAGCGTCCGGTAGATGAGCTGAAGACTCATCTCAAACCGGAGGAAACACTTAGATCTATTGGCACTTCCGGCACGATTGAGTGCTTAGCCGCGATCGCGGCGGACGACAAGCTTGGCTTCATCCCCGATCCGCTCAATGGCTATCAAATGACGCTGGCGGAGCTGAGAAAAATTGTCGATCGCCTGCGACAGATGAACTACAAAGAGCGACTGTCGCTGCCGGAGATCTCCGATCGCCGGGCTGAGATCATTGTGGCGGGTGCCATCATTCTGCAAGAGGCGATGGATCTGCTAGGGGTTGAGTCGATTACCATCTGCGAGCGGGCTCTGCGAGAAGGGGTCGTGGTTGACTGGATGCTGACCCACAGTTTAATTGAAGATCGGCTGCAGTATCAGGGGTCGGTGCGGCAGCGCAGCGTGATTAAAATTGCCCACAAATACCACGTAGATATGCCTCACAGCGAACGGGTAGCCCAGTTTGCCCTAGCGCTGTTTGACCACCTAAAAGATAAGCTCCACAGCTGGGGTTTTGCCGAGCGGCAGCTCCTCTGGGCCGCCGCCATTTTGCACAACAGCGGTCACTTTATCAGCCATTCCTCCCACCACAAGCACTCATACTATTTGGTGCGCAATGGGGAACTGCTGGGCTACACCGAAGCCGAAATTGAAATTATCGCCAACCTAGCCCGCTACCATCGCAAAAGCTTTCCTAAAAAGAAGCACGACAATTACCGCAACTTGCCCACCAAACATGCGCGGCAGGTTGTGGAAGAACTCAGCCCAATTCTGCGCCTTGCCGTTGCCCTCGATCGCCGCCGAATTGGCGCGATCGCTAAGATGAACTGCCACTACGACGCAGAGGCCAAGCAGCTCGTATTAAAGCTGACTCCGGCTAACCCGCATGACAACTGCGAGATTGAGCTGTGGAATTTGGAATATAAGAAGGACAGCTTTGAGGCGGAATTTGGCGTCGAGGTCATGGCTAGCCTGGTTGCAGCTTAAAGGTGCTGCAATGCCGCGCTCAGTAGAGGGCATAACAGGCTATGTTCCCTAATGTTATCCGTTCACTTCGTCGGCAAAGCTCTGCCTGCGCACAAACTGAAATGGCCCCGCGATCGACCCCCAAACATGTTCATGGGTTTCCGGATCGCGGCCTCGATCCCAGCTTCTAAACCAGTCGTTGTTAATTTCAAACTCACTGTCGAGGTAGGTCTTTTTGCCCTTACGCTCCACAAAGCAGCCCTGGCCGGGTTCGACGGCACCCTTAAAGCTACTGCCTGTCCACTCAACATGCATGTTGCAGCGGGGCATTAGTTCTACGTGATCTGCCGTCAGCTTGGAGAGCCTTTCGCGATCGCGAGAGGCCCCAAAAAACTGCTCCTGATCGCGCACCGTGTAGTTTTCAATCTCAATGCGATCGCCGTTGACTAAAAGCTTCAATACCCTAGCGCGGTAGGGACTGCTTAAATCGTAATCATACGCTTGCTCTAGATAGAGGCTATGACCGGAGAGTAAGTCCTGCGGCAGTGGCCGCATACAGACGCGAATATGGGCAAACAGAGGCGGATTGTCAAATGCCTGCTGCTGATTACTAAAATCTGCCGCCATCCAGCGGGCCAGCGTAACAATATCTGTGGCGTGAGTCATGATCTTGAAACAACGCTGTTTAAGTTTGCCTATTGTAAATTGCGCCCACGACTTTGCAAATTCTTTGGTAAACCAATGTGTAGAGAATAATTCACTATTTTTTGTAGGCCCCCCCTTCATGGATCTTGCTAAATTCCACTACTTTTTTGAGTGCTGTGTGGGTGACTGGAGCATTGAGCGCACCTATCACTATCTGACCCATCAGGAGGTAGAGCGCTCCCATACGGAATTTCAGGTGGCCCCGATTCCGCCCGCCCTGAAGCAGAAGGTCTTAGAAGATAATCAGTATCCCCTCACCGATACTGTGGAGAACCTGCCGGGGTTTCAGCTCGCTTTTCAGACTGTCTCAGAACACGGAGAAGAGGTGTCTCAAGAGCTGCGAGCGCTATTTGTACCTAAGCACCAACAGGGATCTAGCCTAGAGGGAGACTATTTGCGCGATCGCGCCTATGAGGAAGACAGGCCCATTGTTTCCCACTTTCGCTATGACACGGAAACTCAAGAACTAGTCATGACAACCCATTACACCAAGGTAGTTGCCGTAGACTCTATTACCCTAATCAATCCCGATCTGCGCATCCGCCGCATTTTCAACTACCGCCGCCCCCCGGAAAATGCGCCCTTAGACACTTTGGTGCTGGTAGGCTTCGGCGTAGAGCAAAAGGTTAGCTAAGTGACTTGAGCCATTCAGCCGCAGTCTAATCAAGAAGACCTCGTTATTCATCTACCCCTCCCTAACGTCCGCACTCCCTCTTGCCAACTCGTAGTCGTTATGAGTACACTTAAATAAGTCGTACTCACTATGAGTTATTGGTTTGTCAGGAGGATATAGGGCCATGAACGCAGCTAAACGGCCAGAGCAGCCTCGACACTTCACCTGGATGGAACTAGGAGCGATCGCCCTGCTATTCATCGGCATCAGAGTCGTTTCTAATCATTTCGCTAATCAGCTTCTAGCTCATTTTCTAGCTCATTTCGTCTGCTAGCAGAAAAGAGCATTCGGTAATGGGATCAAGGTTTAAGAATGTGAACCAAAATCCGCAACAGACAATCTGAAATTACTGTAGCAAGATAAAGAAGAAGGCACTCACCGCGACTGAGCATGACGTTGAAACAAACTTTTCCGCTTTTGGGACTGCTGCTGCTAGCAGGTTGTACCACGCCACAGACCAACGCTAACTCAGCAGAACCTGAGTCTAGGACTTCCCAAAATCAAAACTCAACGGCAGATTCAGCCGCGTCTACTCAAACAGCATCTCCCCAAACAGAGGCAACCCTACCTAACCGCCTCGTTCCCACCGAGTCCTTCACCCCAGAACCAATTCAAATTGCGCTATCAGACTTGCCCCAGCCCTACGCTTCCCAGAGCGCCCGCAAGTCGCCTAACGTGATTCCCATCCCGGAAAATCCGACCTTACAGGTGCCAGAAGGGTTTGTGGTTAACGTGTTTGCGGAAAACCTCGATCGCCCCCGCTGGCTGGCTCTAACGCCCGAAGGGGACGTATTGGTGACAGAAACCCGGCAGAATCGGATTCGACTGCTGAGCGATCGCAACAATGACGGCGTAGCTGAAGTCAAAGAAACCTTTGCCGATGCCGGTAACGGTTTGAATATTCCCTTCGGTATGGCCTTTGCCGAAGGCTACTTTTTCTTAGGCAATACCGATGCTGTTCTGCGGTTTCCCTATGCAGCCGGGCAGCAGCAGCTTAGCGACCAGGGAGAAAAAATTGCCGATTTGCCAGGGGGCGGCTATAACCAACACTGGACCCGCAACGTGGTGGTGTCACCTGATGCGCAACAGCTGTTTGTTTCAGTAGGATCGCGCTCCAATGTCAGCGAAGAACCGCTGCCCCGCGCCTCAGTGCAGGTGATGAACCTGGATGGCTCCGATCAGCAGACCTTTGCCTCCGGCTTGCGCAATCCGGTGGGGTTAGATTTTCATCCGATTACAGGAAATCTCTACACCACCGTCAATGAGCGCGACGGCTTAGGGGATGACTTGGTACCCGACTACCTGACCCAGATTCAGTCAGGCGAATTTTTTGGCTGGCCCTATGCCTACCTGACCCCAAACAATCTCGATCCTCGCCAAACCCAGGGCGATCGCAGCCGCGATCCGCAGAAAGCCGCTCAGACTAAAACCCCAGACGTGCTGTTTCAGTCGCACTCTGCCGCTTTGGGCCTGCAGTTTTATGACGGCAACACTTTTCCGGAGTCCTACCGCAACGGGGCGTTCGTGGCGATGCGCGGTTCCTGGAATCGCAGTCAGGGTACAGGCTACAAGGTAGTCTATGTTCCTTTTGAAGAAAATCGGCCTGTGGGCTACTACGAAGATTTTCTGAAGGGCTTTCTGGTTAATCCTAGCGGCCCGGACACCTGGGGACGCCCTGTGGGCTTGCTAGCCCTGCCGGACGGCAGCCTGCTGGTTACCGAAGAGATGAACAATCGCATTTACCGCATTCAGTACGTCGGTAGCTAAACGACTTCGTACACGAAATTCAGCGTGGCCCAGGCGTTCATATTTAAGGCATAGCTGTCCCCTTGGCTGTTACTGTCGCCTGCAGCCGAGGCGCTGGCATGGTGCAAGTCGGTAAGGACAGCGCGAGCGGCCTCAAGTGGTTCAACTAGCGGGTTCACTCGACCACTGTTGCCGGAAGTCTTAGCTTCTGCGGCCAGCAGGTTGAACATCTGCTTCAGGGGTTCAACACTGACGATAATGTAGGTTTCTACCCAATCACTGGTAAGGTCGGCAATCCAGTCGGTGCCTGACTGAGGAATGAAGCGCACGTCGCCCGGTGGAATTTCGTTGTTTTCTAAAACAGCTTCTAGCAAAGCGCCGCTGGCCTGGTTAATGGTGGAGGCTTTGGGAAAAAGAGCTAAGGCCCGTCCCCGTCCGTCAAAGCTCACCATCGAAAAGTACAGTGGGCGATCGCCAAAGTTAGACAGACGATAGCGAATGCGGCTGCCCATCGGAATTCTCACGAGCCGCTCACCTCGCGTAAACAGCGGCGCTAAGCGACTCTTGGGTAAAGGGGTAGGCGATCGCAGGGTTTCGCGCTGGGCCAAAATGCGCTCTTGTGGCTCCAGCATCTCTAAGCTCACCCGCACCGGTAGGCGAGAAGCCCCCTGATTTTCGCTCAGCCGCAAAAGCTTAGCCGCCAGCATAGCTTCTAAGTGAGGCGTTAGACGTCCTAAGGCCGTTTTGATTGCTTCTTCCGGCTTGACGACGGTGCCAGGTACCAGCTCCCGGCTGGGTGAGAAAATACCGTAGCCGCCCTTGTTAGACAACTCTTCTTTCAGCGGTGCCACGTCACCCTGATTGAGATCCTGGCTGATCAGCGCTGCCGTCAGCGTTGAGCCAGAAACCGTTACTAAACGGCCAAACAGACAGTCTGCAGGCTGCTCCCCAGCCGTCACGGAAGATACAAAAGGAATTCCGGATAGGGCGCTGGTAGCATCAACGCGCTCGATTCGCTCTAGGCTGTTGTCCAGCGCCACCACCAAATCAACGTTATGGGGCAGCACCCGCAAATCCTCATAGACCTGCTGACCCACTTTTACTGAGATTGCCTGAGGCTTGAGTGGCGCAACCTGGGCGGTCAGCCCATTGCGAGACTGTACCTTTAGCTTGAGGCTATCGGGCACCTCTGACAGCGTCCCTGGGCTGTTTGGCTCCAAGGTCAGACTCAAACGAGAACCGCTGCCGTAATGCTCTAGCACAGGCGCAGGTAGGCCCCCTAGCCAGACCTTGAAGCTGCGGCGATCGTCTGCAGCACCGATGATCACACCTTCGGCGGCTGTCGCTGCTTCGGGCTTGACGTTGTAGATTGTGGCGGCTTCTTCTGCCTGTTGCCCGCGAATTTGAGGTCGCTGTTCTAGTCCCGTCCACTGATGCATGGTTTCGGCTGTCCGGCTGAGAGCAAACTGCAGAGTGCGGGCCGGCTCTAGTTCCCATAGCTGCTGAGTCAAGGCGTAGGTGAAGACCCCGGCGCTAAATCCCTGCCAGCGTCCTTCCACGGCAATTTGATTTGAAGCTGCTGCGGCTAGGACGGTGCCGGGCAGCCCTTTTTGGCTAGAGGCTTCACTGCCCTTGATGCGGCTGCGGGCTAAGCCCAAAGACTCGTGCAAGTTTTGCAGCGCCGGATCGAGTTCCCCCGTGGGCACGTTAGGCCGCGATCGCAGGCGCAAATTACCCCAGAGCAGGCGGCCAATATCAGAAAATCCGGCATCAATGACGCTGGTAAACTGACGAGTCTTGGTGGCTCCGATTAGCAGCTTCAGCGTTTCTTCGGTTAAATCTTGAATTTGCGGCTTGGATTCCGTTGGCAAATAGCCATCAATGGGCACCAAGCTACTTTGCATATACTTAGGCTCGGAAGCCAGCTTAAAACGGCTACCATAGCCGCTAAAGTGAAAGACCACCACATCTCCCGGCTTGGCCTGTTCAATCAGGTGGGATTGAAAAGCCTCAATAATGCCCTGACGGGTCGCTTGCTGATCTGTCAGGGTGACAATGTCGCTGGGCTGAAATCCATAGCGGCTAGCCAGTAGCTCTTGCTGCAGCCGGACATCCGTTAGACAGCCTCGCAGCGCGATCGCCTGATCGGAGGTCGAGTCACAAACTGCAGCCGGATACTGGTTAATCCCCACTAGCAAAGCTAATTTGCGGCGAGTTGGCTGAGCTAGCGCTTGCTGGTAGCGCCCAGCCCAGCCCAACAAACTAGCCTCACTTAAGCCCAATGCTCCTAGCAAAAGGCCAGTTCGCTGTAATAAATCTCGTCGCTTTAGACCCACAGAAGGTGACTATCCTCCCTAAACTTCCTGAGGCACCTGCATTGCCCGCGCTAGCTCAGCAGCTACTTCCGGTCGAGAAAACTCTGCTGGAGGCAGCTCGCCCCGCCGCAGCATTTCTCGCACCTTGGTACCCGATAGATGAATTCGTTCTTCTGGCTTGCTAGGACTGGTTTTGGTAGTAGCCATTGTGCTGGTTCGAGTGCAGTAAAATGCGTGCTCAAACTTCATAGGCATAATACCGAGTTCTTGCGGCTCAAATTCATTAAAAATATGCTGAGCGTCATAAGTACCGTAATAGTCACCGACTCCAGCATGATCCCGACCCACAATAAAATGGGTACAGCCGTAATTTTTACGAATCAAAGCGTGGAAAATGGCCTCTCTAGGTCCAGCGTATCGCATTGCTGACGGATTAATGGCCAGAATGACCCGATCCTGGGGAAAGTAATGCTCCATCATGATTTCATAACAGCGCATCCGCACGTCGGCTGGAATATCATCCTTTTTGGTAGCGCCTACCAGGGGATGTAAAAAGAGGCCGTCTACGGTTTCCAAGGCACACTTTTGAATATACTCGTGGGCGCGGTGGATGGGGTTGCGGGTCTGAAACCCGACAACAGTTTTCCAGCCCTTCTCAGCAAACATAGCCCGTGATTCAGCCGGATCAATCTGGTATTTGGGAAATAGGGGATGGGGATCGCGCTCTAGCAGCCAGACTGGCCCTGCCAGGTTGACTGGCCCCTGCTCATAGATTACTTTGACGCCGGGATGCTTATCTTCGCTGGTGCGATAGACATTGACGGCCTCGTGTTCCTTATCATAAGCATACTTTTCGGTGAGTTCCAACACGCCGATAAAGCGGCCGGTGGCATCGTCTAACCGGATAAGACTGCCAATCTCTAGCGGTTCAGCCACTGCTTCAGTGACAGAGAGCGTCACAGGCACAGACCACGGCAACCCGTTGGCTAACCGCATATCGGTGACAACCGGGTCGTAGTCGGCCTTTTCCATGAAGCCGATTAGGGGGCTAAATCCACCAATAGCAATCATGGCCAGGTCAGAGGCAGCCCGATCGTCTAAGGTGACGCGCGGCAGGTGCTCAGCCTTGTCTAAAAACGTCTGTTTCTGCTCAGCATTGGCAATGCGATTGATTAAAGTACCACCGTGGGGAGCGATCCCCGCTTTCGTGTTACTCAAGATACCGTCCTCTTCTGCTAATTAACTGCAATCCACATCGGGTTAGCTGCAACAGCTTAACCCGCTAAGACTCACGAAATATGTCAGGTAGCCCTAATTGATTGAGTCTGTACGGCTCACCGAGTCAGTCACTTTTCCCAGGGGCGACAGCGCGGCCAAATTAAGCCTCAAAGGGTTCAATCAGCCCGCCGCCCAGCAGCCTATCACCGTCGTACCAAACAGCCGCCTGTCCTGGGGTGACGCCAAACTGGGAGTCGTCAAACACCAAGCGGATAGAGGCCGCATCAGCTTCAGCCGATAGCGGCACAACGGTAGCCGGTACTGCCGGAGAACGATAGCGAATTTGCACCATAACGCGGATAGGACTGGCGGGTGCCGCAATCGACACCCAGTTGACCTGCCTCACGGTGCATTCGGACTGGTGAGCGCTGGAGCGATCGCCCACAATCACCTGATTGCGAGCGACATCGAGGGCAACAACGTACAGCGGATGGGGAGCAGCGATCCCCAAACCTTTGCGTTGCCCAATAGTGTAGTGATGAATCCCTTCATGCTGGCCGAGGACTTGCCCCGATGTGTTGACAATATCACCTGCCTTGGGTGCTAGGTATTTGTCGAGAAAGTCCCGCATAGAGCCGTGATGCTCAATCAGACAGAGATCTTGGCTTTCTGGCTTTTCCGCCGTATGCAAATTTAACTCAGCCGCAATTTGGCGGGTTTGGGCTTTAGTTTGTTCGCCAAGGGGAAAAAGTGAACCGGCTAGGAGGTCTTGCGGCAGATCGTAGAGAAAGTAAGACTGATCTTTACTGCGATCGACCGCGCGATGCAGCTCGTATCGGCCTGTGTCCGCATTATGAACGATGCGGGCGTAGTGGCCGGTGGCAATTTTATCGGCTGCCAGTTCGGTGCGGGCGTACTGCAGCATCGGCCCAAACTTGACGGCCCGATTGCACTGAGAACAGGGCAGAGGGGTGATGCCAGAGCCGTAACCAGACACTAGATAGTCAATAATGCTTTTCTCGAAAACGTCTCGGCTATCGACAATATGATGGGGTACGCCCAGATCTTCACAAAGCTGAGCCGCATCTACCATGCCTTCAGAACAGCACTGCCCTCTACCCTTCATCAGCCACAGCGTCAGGCCAATAACCTCATGCCCCTGATGATGTAAGGTTGCTGCTGCGACTGAACTGTCAACGCCGCCGGATAGGCCAACTACAATTTTGCCCATGATGCACTACAGATCTTAGAAATTTTTGCAAAATTGTCCACCATCTAGGCTAACATTTCCGCATACAAACCTTAGTGAACCTGAGATAAGCTTCTGACCCGTTTTTTGAAGTTAGTGTAGGTCTCGATGGAGTCTGAATTTGGCATGAACCCTGAAAACGCCTTTTTCTACAGACATCTATTACAGAATTTAGTTTCCAGTTCAGCCAATTTTCCTCGGTTGACCGGAATCGCTATTTCAAAAAGATGGCTTGCCGTTCTTTTGACTGCCGGCGGTTTGCTAGTCCCTGCCCTAGCCGCTCAGGCAGTCCCTCAAAACAATGACAGCATACAGCAGCTAGCCCAAGGATTGCCCCCACTACCGGGCACGGCAGCTATGCCTCCGTCTTTTGGTGAGAATGCTGCGATCGCTCCTGCTAGTCGATACATGGTTTATGTCAACGGCAGCAGTCCGCTGCTATTAGAGCAGATTCAGCAAATCGAGCCGGATGCTTTTCGGCGGCAGTATGACGGCAGAACCGTAATTCAAACCGGAGCCTTTAGCTACTCCCAAAATGCTCAGGCTCAGGTAGCTGCCCTTGCGGAATGGGGCATTGGCGCTGAAATTGCCGAAGTCGATCGCCCGCCTGCAGCGGCTAGTTTTGCCTCGCCGCCGCCTTTCATCAGCAGCAACAATAGCAGCAACCAGTCCGTTCCCCTCCCCGTAGTGGCTGTGCCCAACGACAGCGTTGAGTTTGGCGAATCTCCGCTGCCACCGCCACCGGGTTCGGTAGAGGCGGTCAGCTTCAACCCTGGTGTTAGCGATCGCGGCTACTATGTCGTGGTGCCCACTTCTGCTGCCGATCTGTCTTCAACTGCATCAGGGGTCAGCCAGTTGGGCCTTAACAGCAGTCAGGTCCTCACCCGCACGTCCCCCAGAGGCCCCCACGTAGCGATTGGCCCTTTTAGCGATCGCGATTTAGCCCAGCAGTGGAATCGCTACCTGCGCAGCTACGGTTACAATGCCAGGGTGCATTTTGACCGCTAGTTATGACTGCTTATAGTCCCTCATCCGCTCTGCGCAGCGAAATTCAACCTTTTCTGGTCACGGCTGACGAGATGCAGCAGATTGAGAGCCGCATCTTTGAGGCGGGTATGCCGGTCGCGGCGCTGATGGAAAAGGTGGCTGGGCGTATTACTCAGGCATTAGTAGCGCAGTATCCGCGATCGCGCTTTGCCCGCGTTGGTATTTTAGTCGGGCCTGGGCACAACGGTGGCGACGCGCTGGTGGTGGGGCGAGAGCTGCATTTTCAGGGATATGAGGTCAAAATTTTTCAACCCCTATCAAAGCTGAAAAAGCTGACAGATCACCACGCCCAATATGCCTGGAACTTGGGCATTCCCTTTGCTGAAACCGTTACCGATTTACAAGATTGCGACCTGATCGTAGACGGGCTGTTCGGCTTTGGCCTGGGTCGGCCTCTAGAAAATGACCTAGCCGCTGCCGTCAATCAAATTAACCACTGGACCATACCAGTTTTAAGCATCGACTTGCCCTCTGGCATTGCCACCGATAGCGGTGAGGTGATGGGAACGGCCATCCGGGCGGCGACGACCTGCTGCTTGGGCCTGTGGAAACGGGCCTTCGTGCAAGATGCCGCTTTGGACTTCATTGGCCAGCCGTGGCTGATTGACTTTGATATTCCGCTGGCAGATATTCGGGCGGTGCTAGGCAAAAATCCGCAGGTGCAGCGGCTGTTGCAGGCAGAGGCGATCGCCCGTTTGCCCCTGCCTCGTCCGGCTGCCTCCCACAAATATAAAGCGGGGCACTTGCTGCTGATTTGTGGTTCTCGCCGCTACCAGGGGGCTGCCATTCTCTCTGGGCTAGGGGCCAAGGCCAGCGGCGTGGGAATGCTTTCGATCGCGGTGCCCGAAACCCTCAGAGCCACGATGGTGGCTACGCATCCGGAGGCGCTGATCATCGGCTGCCCGGAAACCGAAGGCGGCGCGATCGCCCAGCTACCAGACAATATTGAACTCAGCTCATTTCAAGCCGTTGCCATTGGCCCCGGCCTGACGCGAGAGGCTCAGCCCTTAGTCGAAACCTGCTTAGAGAGCGATCGCCCGCTGCTGCTTGATGCTGATGGATTGAACTGTTTAGCCGAGCTAAATCCAATTGAGCGGCTCAGCCAGCGATCGGCGCCTACAGTGCTGACGCCTCATCCGGGGGAATTTAAGCGACTGTTTCCTAAGATTAGAGCGCAGGCGGCTGATGCCGGGGAGGCGGCCCAAATGGCGGCGCAGCAAACCGGGGCAGTCATTTTGTTGAAAGGCGCGAGAACGGCGATCGCCCATCCTGACGGGCAGCTCTGGTTCAATCCTGAAAGTACGTCTGCCCTAGCGCGAGGCGGCAGTGGTGACGTGCTGACGGGGCTAATGGGCGGGCTGATGGCCCAGCATTTGGCAGCAGGGCGGGCTGATGCTGAGCTGCAAGCAATCTTGGATGCAGCACTTGACGGTGTTTGGTGGCATGCCCAGGCAGGGATAGCAGCGGCGCAGGAGCAGACCGATTTGGGAGTCGATCCAACAGTGCTAGCGGCCTACCTGACGCGGACGCTGAGCCGTATTCTGAAGGAGCAGTGATGAGGTATGGACGGGCAAGCGTGCCCATCTTACTGGGGACTTGTCGGGTAAGTTAGACAGGCTGTCGTCGCAGCAGGCGACTGCCAACCGGAATAAGTCCTACCAACGCCAACAGGCTCATCGGCTCTGGCACGTCAGGAATATCCGAGGTGACTCGGCCAATGAGCTGAGCGCTAGCCTCAGCTCCTTCCCGCACATTGAGCCGGGTGTTGGTGGAGGTGAGGAAGCCATCCCCAATAACGTTATCAAAGCCAAGCAACTGGAGCGTAAACTCTGTGCCGCCGAGGGAAAAAGTAGTCGGTGAGAAACTGCTGGGCAGCAATACAGCATCAGCACTGGCGTCGGGATCGCTTGTATTGATTGTTGAAATGACCTCCAGGCCAAAGGTGGAAGTTTCTAAACCAGCAGCCGGAGCTAAAAAGTCTAGCCCAATTTGTAAATCAACTGAATCGATCTGACTTCCTGATGTGGTTGTTCCATTGAAATAGGTAAACGTGCCGATGAGAAAGTCAGTCTCGGTCTGGGTGTCAAAGGGAAGAGCTTCAAAGCTAAAACGATTAGCTCCTGTTCCAAAAGTAGCAGGGTCTCCAAAGCTAAATTCGCTGGTACCAGAGCCTGAGGTGACTGCGCCTGTAGGTAATGGGTTAACGAAAATACCGCTAGCGTCACCGCTGATGGAAGTCTGCGCCTGGGCAGGGGAAGGACATAGTGATGACGAAATAGCTAAGGCTGTGGACGCCAGAGCGTAGGGAAGGGGTTGCTTGAACCACATATCTGAAGTTCCTCTGAGCTACATGGGTGTTTGCACTCCTGGGACACATACAAGCTAACTTTTGACTTTATCAAATGGCAACTTTATTCGATAAAGAGTTCATGAAGAACTATTTCATTTCAGTAAGTTTACGTATTACGATAGAAGGCTAAATTAAGACATTATTAAGATGTCGCTACTCCTCTCTATCCTTATGCCTGCTGCCTACAGCCTTGACCTACGTCAAAAAGCACTTGCCGCTGTCGATCGCGGCGAGAAGAAAAGCCGAGTCAGCAAACTCTTCCACATCAGTCGCAATACCCTCGACCTCTGGCTCAAACGGCGTCAAGCGACCGGTAGTGCTGCGCCCAAGCAACCGACGCGCCGCGGCCCAGAACCGATAATTAGTGACCTCAATGCTTTTCGTCGCTTCGCCGCTACTCGCGGATACCTCACCCAGCAGCAAATGGCCGAGCAATGGCCAGAAGCCGTGAGCGCTCGCACTATCGGCAAAGCGCTCAAGCGCATCGACTACACGAGAAAAAAAGACCTATGGCTACCGCGAGCGTAACGAAGCGCAGCGCCAAGCCTTTTTGCAAAAGCTCTCAGCCTACCAAGCGTCTCAGGTCGTTTACCTCGATGAAGCCGGTGTTGATGATACCGAAGACTACCCCTACGGCTACTGTCCTCGTTCAGAGCGCTTTCATGCACTCAAGCTAGGCCATCGCACCAGTCGCATCAGTATGGTGGCTGCTTGGTGTGAGCGTGAGGTGATAGCGCCGATGACCTTTGAGGGATATTGCAACAGTGTGTTGTTTGAAGGCTGGGTAGAACAGATGCTGGTGCCAGCGCTGCAGCCGGGTCAAGTTGTGGTTATGGACAATGCCAGCTTCCATAAGGGAAAGCGAGTCGAGCAGTTGATAGAGCAAGCCGGCTGTCAGGTGTTGTACTTGCCGCCCTATTCACCGGACTACAACAAGATAGAGAAGTTCTGGGCCAGGTTGAAGCACTATCTACGCCGGTACCTGAGGCATTTCAGCAGTTTGTGGGAAGCCGTGGATGAGGCGTTTAGACAGCTGTCCTAACTAACCCTCTATATGAAATGAAATTCTACCTCAAGGTCATTTCATTTTTTGCTCAATGAGCAAAGTCATTTCAATTCCGAAAATGCTATGTCAATTGAACAGAAGATTGAAGAATTTCGGCAAGAGGATCGCCATTCAATCAAACAGCTCTCCAAAGTTAAAAGAAACCGAAAAGCTTTAGAAATTAGGCAGCAATTAGCAGCTAGTAAAACCTTGCCAGAGCAAAAATTTAGGCTGTATTACGAGCTGGGGTGGATTCATTTTGAAAATGACAAAATTGAAAGTTTAATAAAAGCTTGGCAAAAATCTTGCGAAATTGATGTCTAAATTCTAAAGATTTTCGGTTTCCTTTAACTTTGTAGAATCGAAGAACAAACGTCTAAACTCACGTCAACACATCCA
>JAAHIC010000329.1 GCA_010671965.1 Leptolyngbya sp. SIO4C5 | reverse complement strand
AACGTGTCAGTCCAGTAGATGAACGTGCTGATACACAAATAACTTTGAATAGCGACGAATAATAACCCAATTGGTTCCGCTACTAGGAAATTTTCCCTGAACGGAACCAGTCAGACATTCTGCGATCGCCGCTAAGAAGCAATAAACTCATTCCATTTTTGGACGAGGTAGACCTGCTCATCCATCGTTGAGTTCCAGACGACAATATTGCCGAAGCGTTCATCGAACGAGCCACCGTCGCGGATTGCTCCTTCTTTCTCCAGGGTTTTACCGAAGGGATCAACCATATCTTCAGCCGCAGGCTTGCCTTCATACCAGAAAGCCCATTCCGCCTCCGACATGTATTTCTTGGAGTTTTCGGGCGCAGCACTGTAGTAGCCCTGCCGTCCCAGGAAGGCTCCTACCCAGCCTTCTAGCATCCAGTTGAGATATTCGTAGGCGGCATCCAGCTCAATGCCGGAAAGATTGCGAGACAGGCCCACGCCTCCACCCCAGCCGCGATAGCCTTCTTTCAGTGGCGCATAGATACACTCGATGCCCTGAGACTTGACGGCAGTCACCGCAGGCGACCACATCGACTGCAACACCACTTCACCGGAGGTCATGAGGTTGACAGACTCATCAAAAGTCTTCCAGAAAGCTCTGAACTGACCCGCTGCCTTTTGCTGCTTCAGAATGTCAGTAATCTGATCGATTTCCGCCTGGGTCATATTGCCCTTGTCGGCAAAGGACATTAGCCCCCTGGCTTCCGCTACCATAGCCGCATCCATAATGCCGATGGAGGGAATATCCAAAATCGAGGTCTTGCCCTTAAACTCCTCGTCAAACAGCTCCCCCCAACTCTCAATCGGGCGCGTGACTAAGTCGGGACGATAGCCTAGGGTATCGGCGTTGTACTGGAAGGGAATCAGCGTCACGTACTCCGTCGGCGTCGCTGAAAACTCAGTGGAATCTGGGCCGGTGAGGTACATCACCTTGTAGGGAGCCGTTCCCTGGGAGTTTTCAACTGGCATACCATCAAACTTGCCCGTGGTGAAGAAGCTGACAATCTTGTCAAAGTCTCTGATTCGGCTCACTTCGACAGGCTGTAGGTTGCCGGAGGGAACAACTAGCGGCAAGCTGAAATATTCACCGTCAAAAATGTCATACTGCTTGGGCTGAGTAATGGCGATTTGATTGTTCTCTTCGGTACTCAGCGCCCGCATTTCCAGCTTGAATCCCAGTTCTTCCTGAGCGCGATCGCGGATCTCATTAATCTGCGAGACGCCTGTGCCAATGAGTCGCAGGGTAACATCCTGGATTTTGTTGGCATTCACCTGAGGTCCTGGAGCTGGGTTATTAGGCGTACCTTTGGGAGCCGAACTACAGCGAGTGGCCGTGATAAAAGCCCCCGCAGCGAGGCCAGTCCGGAGCATTTGCCGACGCGAGATTTTAGTCATAGAGCTGAATAAATCGGGAACGAGTAAGTGAACAGTAGGAACAGCAAACCTGATGATAGCCGGGGCAAACAGCTAGTGAGCTAGGAAAACGCAGTCTTCAGCCGACCATTCAACTGAGACAACCTGCCCCTCGGCTAGCGGTGTCTCAATTAGGTCAGTAGTGCGAGATTTGTACAACATTTCGGCCCCAGTTTTCTCCACAATCAGGGAGACGCGGGTAATGTAGCCGGTAAACTCAATGGCGGTAATTTTAGCCGTGAGGCGATTGGTAGCAGGCATCGGCTCTGAGGTTAGCGGCAGCGATCGCAGTTGCAGATGATCCGCCCGAATGCAGCAGGCCGCCTGCGTGCCCGTCTGGGCAAAGTCGCCGCGACACAGCAGTTTTCCTAAGCCCTCCACCGCTAGCTGAATTAGATAGCCCTGGGTATCTTTGACCACCCGGCTGACCTCTCCCTGAAAAATATTGTTATCCCCGGTAAAGTAGGCCACAAACTGAGAAATGGGCTTAGCAAAAATTTCCTGAGGCGTTCCCACCTGATCAATACGACCGTGATCCATCACTACGATCTGATCGGCCAGGGCATAAGCTTCATCCTGATTGTGGGTGACCTGAATAAAGGTCATACCAAACTGCCTCTGTAGCTTGCGCAGCTCTCCCCGCGTTTTCACCCGCAGTGACTCGTCCAAAGCACTCAGCGGCTCATCTAGCAGCAAGACCTGGGGCCGCGTCACCAAAGCCCGCGCCAGAGCCACCCGCTGCTGCTGGCCGCCGCTCAGCATATGCGGCTTGCGATCGCTAAACTGACTCAGTCCCACAGTTTCCAACATTTCCTGCACGCGCGGCTGCCGCCCGGCTTTTGACAGACCTCGCATCTTCAGGCCAAAGTCCACATTTTGCCAAACGGTTTTATGAGGAAACAGAGCATAATTCTGAAACATCATGGCCGTGTTGCGCTTGGCCGGTGGCAGGTCATTGATGCGAGTCTCCCCAATGAAAATATCCCCCTGAGTGATTTCCTCGTGGCCAGCAATCATGCGCATGGTCGTCGTCTTGCCGCAGCCGCTGGGCCCCAGCAGGCAGCAGTAAGATCCGGCCGGGATGTGTAAGGTCAGATTTTCAACCGCAGTCACCGGGCCGTAGCGCTTAGTCACAGACTGTAGCGTCACTCCCTTGGCCTGAACAGCAGGTAGGCCCGGTTCTGAATCAGCGACCGGGGCCGAGATTGATTTAGTCTCTTGCATAGATTGGCTCCTAGCGATCGCCCCACTCATCAAACCTCTATGGCAAACAGGCACTGCAAAGATCGAACACGAGTTAGGACTTACACACTTGACGAGGTTTCAACTAATCGCGAGATCCCTGGCTGTCGCCCCTGGATAACTGGTTCTGTTCATTCATAAAGTCTTGAACTAGAGGTTACTGTATCTCTCTATACTTTTCGAGCTGATGCGAACTGAGGATTCTTTACATCTAGATGCGATTTTCAATCTCTCCCAGTACAGTAGGGTGAATTGTCCAAAAGCTAGCTCAACTAGCCACTCATCCATTCGCCCCCGCTTTATCTAGATATGACCCGTTCTGACGATTCCAAGCTCGTATTCATCTGCGGTTCTGCCCTGCGCGGCCAGCCCGACCACCAAAATCTCCAGTCTGCTACTTTTGTCCGTCCGGCCCAAACCGCTGCTAAATATCGCCTGCACTCAGTCGGCAACGGCTGGCACCCCGGTATCTATGCCACCGAGGCCAACGGTATTGCCATTCCCGGCGAACTCTACGAGATGACGGCTGAGCAGTACGAGTATTTAAAAGAAAACGAGCCGCCTCACATGTACCCCGAAGCAATCGAGCTAGCAGACGGCGACAGCGCGATCGCCTTTCTCTATCCCCAAACGCTAATCGAGGAAAACAGCTGGCCCGATATTTCTCACCACGGCGGCTGGGCGGCTTACAAAGCGGCAGCAGAATAGGTTCTACCTAGACTTTGGCAGGTTCAGAGGGGAGTTCTTCCCCCTGATACTCGCGGGTTGGAGCCAGGAAGCCGCAAGAGGTGCCGTCGGTATAGACTACCTGATCTTCCCAGGGCAAACGATAGCTACCGTTGACCAAATC
Source organism: Leptolyngbya sp. SIO4C5 (assembly GCA_010671965.1). Lineage (GTDB taxonomy): Bacteria > Cyanobacteriota > Cyanobacteriia > Phormidesmidales > Phormidesmidaceae > Sphaerothrix > Sphaerothrix gracilis. The sequence continues at coordinate 2,170 of JAAHIC010000329.1, read as the reverse complement.
CTTCATATAGGTATAGGGACAGTCTTGGGCACCGTCTTTGACCGCCACGTACCCCCGGTGACCAAACTGGTAAATATTGTTTTCCACGCTCCAGTGCTGGCGGGCTTCGCGTACCAAGTCGGGACGCACCTCGGCGGTAATAATTTCGTCGGGGCGATGACTGCCCGTTGCCAGAGGCGTGCCGTCAAAGTTGATAATCATGCCTTCGCCCATCGAGTCAAAAGTGCCGTCCGTACCGCACATACAGACAGAGGCCGTCACGATCAGGTTGCAGAAAGCATTAGCCTGGTTGGTGATCTGCCAGGAGTGGCGAATGGGAGCCGTGTAGCCCGCTGTGCGAATCATGATTTCCGCTCCCTTGTAGGCACATTCTCGCGCCATTTCTGGGAACATACCGTCGTGACAGATAATCAGGGCTAGGGTGCTGCCGTTTGGCCCTTCACAGACAGGAATGCCTAGATTACCGGGTTCCCAAGGTTCGACGGGCACCCACGGGTGTAGCTTCCGGTAATACAGCTTCAGCTCTCCCTGGTCGTCAATAATCAGGCCGCTGTTATAAGGATTACCGAGGGGGTTGTATTCCATGATGGAAAAGCAGCCCCAGATTTGATGGTCGCGGCAGGCTTGGCGAAAGGCCGTGACCTCCGGCCCATCTAAGCGACACATGATGTCGGGATTGGTATCCATTGAAAGGCCGTGCAGCGCATACTCTGGAAACACCACCAGATCCATCGTCGGCATGTTGCGGCGGGCCTTCGCGACCATATCGCAAATACGCTGGGTCTGAGCTGCGAGATGCTCAGGCGTGACTACGTTGGGTAGCTGGAGCTGCACCATACCGAGCACTACCCCATTTGGCGTTTTATTCAGACCGCCCAAACCGCTCATAGCCACTGCCTCATAAAAATCAACGGCTTCAGCAAACCATGTCTGCAGCCACAATTCTGTTATCTGCTATGCGGTAGCGATCGCCAAAAAGCGCTAATAGGTAAGCTTATCGGTCTTGTTGGCCCATTCTTTAAACGCAGCCACGGCTTTGTCCTGCATTAGCTGACTCATCGGCAGCGATCGCTCAGAAATCGGCAGCGCTATCTGCTCATAAATCGTGCCGCTGTTGAAGCCATAGTCGCTGGCATCTTCTTTGGAGTTAGCATAGTAAACCCGGTCGAGCTTGGCCCAATAGATTGTCGCCATGCACATTGGACAAGGTTCACAGCTCGTATACAGCTCACAGCCCTGAAGCTGCCAGTGCTGTAGCTGCTGACAGGCTTGCCGAATCGCCAGCATTTCGGCGTGGGCCGTGGGATCTTTTAGCGGCGCCACCTGATTCATGCCGCGCCCGATGATTTTCCCCTCTTTCACCACCACGGCCCCATAAGGGCCACCGTCACCGTGGCGAATACTTTCCAGCGAGAGGGCGATCGCCGCCTGCATAAACTCTGGATTGGGTTGAGGCATGGTCACACCTGAGAATTTTTTCCAGCTTACGCGGATAGTTGCTCAGAACCAAGCGCTCAGGTTGGCAGCGAGTCTATATAGGCCCGCCAGCCGCCAAACTGAGTAATTTCTAGGTGTCCAGCACAGGCGATCGCTTCTCCGATCACTCCAAGCACGATCTCGCCATCTGCCAGCTTGACCTTACCAATCGCCAGCCCCGGCGGCTCCTGCAGCAAAATTTGACCCAACCCGGCTGGGGGAACAGCCCACACCTCCACCGCGATCGCCACGCCGCCTGCTGCCACTCGCTGCATCGCCGGATACTGATCTGCGATTGACCACAGCCGATAGACCGCTTCTGTTTTCGCTTCCCGTACAAACTCAGCATCAACAGCAAGCAGATTTTTATTCAGCGCTAAACCGCGCATCAGGGTGCCGTTGACAGCCAAATTGAGACGAAGGGACATTAGCTTGGGGCGATCGCGCCAGAAAAAACATACCAAAATTGAGCCAATAGGCAGCTTCGGTAGCGATTGGCTTTACAGTCACCGTAACCACGACCTCTCAGCAGTACTCATCTTTTGCAGCATACCGGGTTTGGGGCAGGCTGCGGGACTGCCTAAAGCAGTCCCGCAGCGCAGATTCTAGGTCAAACCCCAGCTCTAGCTAGGCGGTCAGATAAATGAAGCCTATCGCTGCTACAACCAAGCTCTCAAGTACCAGACCGCCTAGC
>JAAHIC010000328.1 GCA_010671965.1 Leptolyngbya sp. SIO4C5 | reverse complement strand
GGTTGTGAACGCCGAGCTGCAGCGTTCCCTCCCATAAGTCAATACTAGTGATGTAATCCACCACGATGTACCCTTCAATCGGTTCTGGGTCAATGGGTCTGCCTCGATCATTTAAGGTTTCAGCAGCGCGATCGCGATCGCCCACGTACAGCAGCTGCAGGCGATTATTCCATCCGGGCAGGGTTTCATGCTGCACATAGGCCGCTAGCTTGAGCGGTTGAATATCAAAGCTACTGATGGGCTGAAAGTCTCCGTCATCATTCGGGTCAGATTCGCCCTCATTCCAACCCACAACAGTGCCTAACTGCCAGCGATCGCTTGGCTGCCAATCCACACTCGCTTCTACCCCATAAATCCGTTCTGGAGCCCGTTGCAGGGTGAGAATACCACGTTCATCTTCCACTAACCTTGCCCCTAATTCAGAAGTATTGTAGAAACCGGCCAGGGAAAACTGCACCGTGTCCCAATGGCCTCGAATTCCAAGTTCATACTGATTGACTTTTTGGGGCTGTAAGTCATCAATTGACCCATCAATGGTAAACGTAGAAGGCACAGGGGGAAATCCCAAAAAGCTCAAAAATGTCGGGACAGAAAAGCCCTGGGAAAAGTTGGCAAAGACACCGAGTTCAGGCGTGAATTTGTAGACAGTGCCGAGGTTAAAGACCGTTGAATCAAAAGTCCGAGATCCCCCTTCGATTCTGGCTTCGGCTTCATTAAAGCCTGGATCAAAAAAGCGGTCAAAATCATCATCGTAGAAGGTCTCATAGTCATCAACGCTAAAGGTGAAACGGTCATAGCGCACGCCACCACTGACGAGAAAACTATCGGTGATATCCCACTGCAACTGCCCAAAAATTCCCAGGCTATCAAGATGATACTCTGGAACTAGATTGTCATAGCTATTAACGGTGCGAAAAATGCCGCGCTGATCAAAATCGGTTGGATCAGCTTCTTCCGTCACACTGGCACCATTGCGTTGGAGTTCAAAGTCAACTCCCCACAGCAAATCAGCCCTTGACGCTAAAGGCGTATCAATTTGCAATTGTCCACCAAACGCTTCTTCCGTTGCGCTAGTTAAAACAACTGTATCAAAGAAGCCATCCCCTCTGGCATCGTCCGGTATCCCGCTTTGGAAGCTGTTACGATAATAAAAATTAAGATCGACCTCGCTATTGAGAAAGAGATCATCATGCGTATAAGTTAGGTAGGTACTTAAACTCCGAATTTCTGGATCGGTTGACCCCGATGCAAATTCAATGGTGCGGCGAGTGGCAAGGGTTTTGCCATCGGGATCGGAATTAGTAACGGGCAGAATTTCAACATCGCGGTCATCTGAGTTGTAGGTGAAGTTGAGTTCTAGGCGCTGCTGTTCATCAAGATCTACCCCCAATTTCGCTAAAATACCGAGGCTTTCAGTATTATCAAGGGTACGGTTATCAGTGGGAATCAAATCTCCTTCTGCATCGTAGAAGTCCCCCGTTGTCCTGTGGTCGAGTGACAGTAAGAAGTCAGCATCATTTCTCCGGCCAGAGAGTTGGTAGCGCAAATCATAGCCGATGCCATTCTCTTCCCCAATCGCAAGGTTATTGAATCCAATTTCTGCTGTTGAAAGGAGTCGTTCTTCGCTGGATCGACGAGTGATGATATTAATCACCCCACCCAAAGCTTCTGCCCCATAAATTGCGGTGGGGCCACTCACAACTTCAATGCGTTCAACGTTGTTGGGATCAATATATTCTAGTTGAACATTGGGACTGCGGTTTGATCGTTGAGGGACTCCATCAATCAAAACAGAGAACTCTCGGCCTCGAAGACTTTGCGCGTTCGCTCGATTAGAGCGATTGGGTGCTCCAAAACCAGGGACAAAACGAGAGACGATATCAGCAGTGTTATCACTAACAGCAGATTGTGCTTCAATCTGTTGGCGGTCAATGATAGTCACTGAACGAGGTACATCCAAAGGGTCTTCTTCGGTACGGGTTGCCGTCACTACCACCTGAATCGCATCTTCAGCAGCAGCATCGGTAGCCGTAGTCACTCCCGGCACCACGCTTAGCACCAGATTTCCGGCTTCTGTGCTCACCTGAGCTTGGGGCGGTGCATCGGTACCCGTAATTGAGACTCTAACGCCGCCATCTGGCCTGTTCCTGACGCTGACCAGCGCAATTCCTTCTGCCGGACTAAATTGTTCAAACGTTTTACCCTCTGGCAAGTTCAGCACTGCATTAGGGATGTCTGCCGTTAGCGCATCCCCAACTATGGAAGTTTCTGGTGTTGCCAATTCGCCATTCGCTTCTAAGATTAACTCCAGGCGATCGCCGTCCGTGCTTACATTTACGCCCGTAATCTGGATGAGCGCCTGAGCCAATTCAGTGGGAATCGCTGCTGCTTCCTGCGCCTCCATCTGGCTAACCCATTCCTCAACAGTAGTTGCCGGTACCACGTCCGCTGCGTTCGTCAAGTCTGCCGTTGCAGTTTCCCCTGTAGGCGTCACCACCACCACTTCTGACGTTTCCGCCCGCGCTACTGGAGCCAACACCACCGCAAACAGGCCCGTCAGCCAAAAAATTCTGTGCAAATTGTTCATCACTCGCTCCCTAACCACACGCGATCGCCCACCTCTTTTTCATGTAGAACGACTCGCTATCGTCATCTAATTCGGAATTCTTCTCAAGAAGATACCGGATGGGGGGATTGGGCGGGGGCGTTTTTGATCCGCAGGGGGAGTTTTTGCGATCGCCTCCGGGAGTTTTAATGATCTTCTCTGCCTCGCATACACCCCCGGATTCACTCCGTACTTGCGGCGAAAGGCGTTGGCGAAGTGGCCCCGACTGGCAAAGCCGACGGCCTGGGCGGCTTCGGTGACGTTGAGATCGCCGGATTCGAGCAGCTGGCGGGATTTCTCCATGCGCTGTTCGTGCAGATAGCCAAAAACCGTGGTACCAAACACCTGACGAAAGCCGACTTTGAGCTTATGGTCGTTGATGCCAATGGTGCGGGCCAGCTCCATCAGGGAGGGGGGATTCACTAAACGGCGGCGTAGGATTTTGCTGGCGTAGTGGATGCGTTCAATGTCATCCGCTTTCAAGATGGGGGCGATGGTTCCAGTATCTTTACAGAGGCGCAGATCCTCCATCAGTAGGGCCATCAGCTCCCAGACTTTACTTTCCAGATAGAGGCGCTGGGTCATTCCCTGAAAGGGGCAGTTAAAGATCTGCTGTACTGTCATCTGCATAGCTGGCGTTGGAGTGCTGGTGCGTTCGTAGTAACGTTCATCGGGCGATCGCATCAGGGGTTTTAGGGTGTCCGGCCAGTCTTCGGTGCTGCCCATCCACTGCTCGAACAGCTCCGGCTCAATGTGGACGTTGATGCTGAGAACTTGAGTATTGCCAGGCATTCGCCACGGTTCGCCGGGGGCGAGCCCGCTGCCGTAGAGATGATAGCGCTGGTGACCCTTACCATTGGGATTGAGCTGTTCAAAGGTGTATTCGAGGGGATGACGGCGATCGCAGTGGGTCACCACCAAGTCATCTTTTAGGCAAAACTCATCAACGGCCAGTTCTAACCCATCCCGTAGCCTAAACCATTGGCTCTTGCCTTGTCCGAGACTAGCAGGGTATGAATGTACAGCCTCAGTTGCCTGTGACAGTCCGGATGCTGGCTCTGCAAAGAGCGTGAAGTATTCTGATTGAGAAAGGGTGATAGGCATGGTGGTTTCAACACTGGCTGTGCCGATTCTACCGATAATCGAGAATATCTCTCAATATGATCCAACCGTTGAACTTGGTATTAGGAGCGTTTAACCACAGCTCTGGCTTGCAGTAATTGAGCAAATCGAGACTCTGGATTACTCGCGAGGGTGGTGCGATCGCCATACTCCACGATCTGACCTCGCTCCAGAATTAAAATCTGGTCTGCCCGCTCTACGGTTTTGAGTCGATGGGCAATGATAATGCCCGTCCGGTTCTCCAATAATCGATCTACCGCCCGTTCAATCAACTGTTCCGTCAGCAGATCGAGGCGCGACGAAGCTTCATCTAGCACCACCAGTCCCGGATTTTTCAAAAACACCCGCGCAAAGGCAAGCAGCTGCGCCTGCCCTGCCGAAAGTCCTCCACTGTCAGTCCCCAGTTCCGTGTCTAATCCCTGCGGCAACGCTTCCAGCCAGGGCCTTAGACCCAGCTCATCTAACGTTTGTAGAATGGCATAATCGGGAATGCGCGGCCTGAAAAACGTCAGATTGTTCCGCACCGTCGTTTGAAACAACTGCACATCCTGAGTGACAAACCCCACATGATGCGGCAGTTCCACCAGCGGCATCTCGGCAATGTTGATGCCGCCCAACCAGATTTGCCCGCGTTGAATATCGTAAAGGCGCAAGAGCAACTTTGCCAGGGTACTTTTGCCGCTCCCGGTACGACCGAGGAGGCCGAGGACTTGTCCCGCCGGAAGGTGGAAGGTGAGGTCGCGGAGGGTATAGATGGGTGGATGGGTGGACGAGTTTGCGAGTAGGCAAGGCTCTACCTTATTACCACTGCCCCACTCCCTCACTGGCTCACACTCTCCCTCATATGTGAACCACACCTTGTCAAACTCCACCGACAGCGGCCCATCTGGCAACACGGCCTGCCCACCTGTCAGGAGTTGGCTCTGATGACTGACTAAGTCTTGGATGCGCTGAAGGCTGGCAATCGCCTGTTGCAATTGCTCCAGCTCTTCTCGGATGCGTTCGATAGGGTCTTGTAGGAGGGTGGCGTAGGAGAACAGCAGGTAAACGGTGCCGATGGTGATGGCGTTGCGGCTCCAGAGGTAAGCGCCCAGGGCGAGGGCGATCGCGTTGCCGATGGTAAACAAGCCCACGGTACTGCCCCACAGCAGGGTGCTGGTGAAACGGGCTTTATGAAAGGCGGCCAGCCAGCGGCGCATGATTTTGTAGCAACGCTGCATCACATAACCAACAGCACCATTGGCACGAATGTCTTCCAGACCGCCCAGGTGCTCGGCAACGAAGCCGTAAAACTCGGCACTAATCTCGCGGTAGATGCGCCAGGGTTCCACAGCGAGGGACTGCAACCGACCGAGCACCCCCAACGCGACCAGCACAAACAGGCTGAGGCTCAGCCCCGCGCGCCAGTCTTCGAACCACAGCACCCCCAGAACGCTGACCATTAGTAGACCATTGCCGACCAACTGCAGTACAAACTGGGAGAAAAATCGGGACAGGGCATCCACATCCCCATCGACCCGTTCCACTAGCTCACCGGGAGTATGGGCCTTGTGAAAGGCCAGATCTAGATTGAGGGTGTGTTGGGTGAGGTCGAGCCGCAGGTCGTTGGTCGCTTTCCAGGCAATGGTTTCGCTAAAGTAGGTGGCCACAATTTCGAAGCCTTGACGCAGAAAGGCGATCGCCACAAACCCCAACGCGACCCACACCAGTACCTGCTGCGGTCCCCCCGCCACTGCCGTATCGATGAAGTAGCGCAAAATCTGAGGATTGAGCACCTGGAGGGCAATACTGCTGAGGAGGGCGATCGCTAACCAGACCACCTGCGTTCTCAGCGGCTTAAGATACGACACCAGGATTTTCCAGGAAGACCGGCCCACAACGCTCATACAACACCCCACATGCACAAATATCCAGTGCGTTAGCTTAAGGTAAAGCGGACGGCATTAGGCGCTCTATAAGGATTTTTTTGTCCCCTAGCCGGAGAGATTCAGCAGGTACTGGTGT
>JAAHIC010000327.1 GCA_010671965.1 Leptolyngbya sp. SIO4C5 | reverse complement strand
CAACTGACTCGTCGCCTGCTGATGGTGACACTTTGGATGCTGCTGCTAATTTTGGCGGTTGAGGCCGGTGTAGGCTGGGTTAGTCAGTCCCTCAGCCTGCTGGCCGAATCTCTGCATACGCTGGTTGATGGCTTTAGCACTGTTTTAAGTCTGATTGCCGTGGCTTCGCCGCAGCGCACCTTAGGTCGCGAGATTTGGGGGCATGGCCGCACCGAGGTTGCCTGCACCCTGCTGCTGGTTTCTTTTCTAGGCTTTGCCGGATTTAGCCTGATTATTATCAGTTTGCAACAAATGGAGACTGCTGCTCAGGGAACGGGGACTGCTTTTTCAGTCAGTCTGGATGTGAGGCTCGTCCAGTTAGTGATGGCGATGATTCTGGTGCAGATTGGCATTGCGCTGTTCTGCGGCTATCAGGCTAAACAGCTTGACAGCCTTGCTTTCAAGCTCAATACTAATCATATTTTGCAGGATAGCTGGATTAGCCTAGCACTGCTGCTGGGGCTGCTGGGGGTTTTACGCGGCTATCGCTGGCTCGATCCTTTGCTTTCGATTTTGCTGGTGGGAATGGCGGGCCGCAGCCTATGGCAGGTGATGACGGCGCAGCTACCGATGCTGCTGCGGCCAACGGCGATCGCTCCGGAGGCGATCGCCCAAATTGTCAACACCGTTGAGGGCGTGCTGCGCTGTACTCGCATTCGCACGCGGGGCATGGTGGGGCGGCAGGTCTGGGTAGAAGTGTGGCTGGTGCTGCACCCGGAATATCTGGTGCAGGCCCAGCAGATTGGCGAGCAGATTGAGGCTGTTATTCGCGATCGCTACGGTCCCGTCCGCGCCCTAATCTGGATTGAAGAAAACTTTACGCCCATGAGCGACATTGCCGAAGTGCTGCCAGCAGACGAACCTTACCCATTTTCAGAAACGGACTACTGGGAATAGCTGGGATGAGTGTTGGTGCCTCGTCCATCTGAGCGGTGAACTCAGCCAAGGCCAGCCGAGTTGCTCTCGGATGATCCTGACTGACGCTCAGGTCACTCAGTTACCAAACTGTAGCGCCTTGCCCCGCACCGTATCGTCAAAATCACCGTGATCAAACGCCACCTGACCGCCCACAATCGTCATCACCGGCCAGCCCGTTAAATCCCAGCCTTCAAAGGGACTCCAGCCACATTTAGTCTGCAACTCTTCCCGCAGCACCGGGCGGTAGGTTTCGAGGTCAACCAGAATTAGATCGGCGTCATACCCCGGCGCGATCGCCCCTTTATTGGGAATTTGGTACGCCTTAGCCACAGCTGTAGACATCCAGTTTGCCACCTGCGCCACTGTGCAGCGCCCCCGCATGGCCTGGGTCAGCATCAGCGGCAGCGACGTTTCCACCCCCGGCATTCCCGAAGGCGTCGCCGGATAGCCCTTGCCCTTTTCCTCTAAGGTATGAGGGGCATGGTCGGTGGCGATGAAGTCAATCACGCCGTCTAGCAGCGCCTGCCATAGCACCTCGTTGTCACGGGTCGAGCGCAGAGGTGGATTCATTTGCGCTAGGGTGCCGATGGTTTCATAGGCCGCTGTATTGAGCAGCAAATGTTGGGGGGTGACTTCCGCTGTGACCCAGGCAGGCTTATCCTGCCGCAGCAGTTCAGCTTCCTCTGCCGTAGATAGGTGCAGAATATGCAGCCGTCGCTGATATTTCTTAGAAAGCTTCAGGGCTAGCTGGGTAGCCTCTAAGGCAGCCTGATTGTCCTGAATTTGGGAATGGACTTTGGGGTCGGTGCGTCCGGCAAACTGCTGCCGCCGCTCTAAAATACGAGCCTGGTTTTCGGCATGAACCGCAATTAGGCGATCGCCCTCAGCAAAAATTGGCTCAATCGCGGCTTCTGTATCTACTAGCAGCGGCCCGTGCTGCGATCCCATAAAGATTTTAATGCCGGGGGTGGGCTTAGCTGTCCGCAAATCTGGCAAATTCTTGGGCGTGGCCCCAATAAAAAAGCCATAGTTCACCAAAGACTTAGTCGCTGCCAGCTCCAGCTTAGAATCTAGCGTCGCCTGATCGATTGTCAGCGGCTTGGTATTAGGCATCTCCAGATATGAGGTGACGCCGCCGCGAGCGCAGGCATGGGAAGCGGTATAGAGATCTTCTTTGTGCTCTAGTCCCGGCTCCCGGAAATGTACTTGCGGATCAATTACCCCCGGCAGCAGGGTTTGACCCTTAGCATCAACAACTCGTGCGCCTGGCACAGGTTCGATGGTGGCGGCCACCTGCGCAATGCGATCGCCCTCAAGGCTAACATCTCCGGTTGTAAATTCGCCGGAGGGCAGCAGAATGCGAGCGTTTTGAATCAGGAGTGTGGCTGTCATGGGAACAAATTTTTAAGCAGCAGAGGGCCGTGCAGATATCTTATCTTCTCTAACGCACCTAAGACTTTACAAAGAGATCGATCGCCTAGCAATAAATTGACTATGATCGGTTAGTTACTGCTCTTGTTAGGATTTAGGTTTTTGCCTGTGGCCGACAATTCCCACCAGTCTCCGCCGCCCGGTTCAGAGGAAGCCAAGCCGTCTGTGCCGTCTGCGCCGCCGGTCCAATCGCCGCCTACAGTCAATCCTTGGGTAGAAGCCATCCAAACCGTCGGGCTGAGCATCGTCTTAGCGCTCGGCATTCGCCACTTTGTCGCAGAGGCTCGCTATATTCCCTCAGGCTCTATGGAGCCAACCCTCCAGATCAACGATCGCTTAGTGGTTGAAAAAATTAGCTACCACTTCAACCAGCCCGATCGCGGCGATATTGTCGTCTTCTGGCCGCCGGACAATTTGTTTCCGGCTGGCGGTCGCCGAGATGCGTTCATCAAGCGGATCATTGGCCTGCCAGGAGACACCGTTGAGGTGAGCGGGGGTCAGGTGTTTGTCAACGAGCAGGCTTTAGCAGAAGACTATATCAAAGCGCCCCCTAACTATCAGTGGGGGCCTGAAACCGTGCCGCCGGAGCAATATCTAGTACTGGGAGACAACCGCAACAGCAGCTTTGACAGTCACTCTTGGGGCTTTGTCCCCCAAGAAAACATCATTGGCCGCGCTGTTGTCCGCTTTTGGCCGCCTAGCCGCGTGGGAGGGCTAGACTAAGCGGAGGCCATAATGCGTCCGCAGCGCTCGTTGGCAGGAACCGCCTCCATTATTTTCTGCGGATTAGGCAGGTTGAGCTGTCCCATAAGCTCGATAAATTCGTCCCGGCTGTGCCCCTCAAAACGGGGATTGAACTGTTGCTCCTCGGCAATGGTGGAAACTGTATGGCCGCGATAATCATGGGCTGGATAAACCTGAGTATCATCGGGGAGCGTGAACAACTTTTGCGTCACAGAGTCGTAAAGCACACCCGCATCCCCGCTTTGAAAATCGGTACGGCCACAGCCGCGAATGAATAACGCATCGCCCGTTAAGACGCGATCGCTATTGATGAGATAGGCCATGTGGCTATCGGTGTGGCCAGGTGTGGCGATCGCTCGAATTTGAACTTGGCCGAGCGGGAGTAATTCGCCGTCCTGAATAAAGCGATCGGCGCAGGTCGCAGGAGCACCAGCAGGCACGATGCCCTGACAGCCTGATAGCTCTCTTAGTCTGCTGGCACCCGTAATATGATCGGCGTGGATATGGGTTTCTAGGCAGAATCGCAGCTTCAGTCCTAGCTCTTGCAGTAGCTTGAAATCTCGCTCAACTTGCTCTAATACCGGATCGACGAGGACGGCAATTTGCTGCTGGGTATCGGCAATTAAATAGGTGTAGGTGTTGGAGGTTTGATCGAATAGCTGCCGAAAAATCATGGCTCATCCCTCCTGCTTTTCAATTTTCTAAAGGCAGTTTTTAGCTATCTACCTTAATTATATTTTTATCTATGAGCAGAGTTTCATCGGCGGCTCTATCAGCAAAAAAAGCGGATGGAAAGAATCCATCCGCCCCTTGCTAGCCGGAGCAAGTCTGAGGCTATGTTTGAGCGAACAGGCGTTAGCGCTAGGCGATCGCCTGTTCAGCCAGTTATTGCAGCTTGCTACTTGTTGGCGTCTGACTCTGAAAACTCAGCGTCAATCACGTCATCTTCACCGCCCGTAGCGCTGGTGCTATCGCTGGGAGCAGCACCTGCATCGGCACCCGGAGCACCAGCGGCAGCGGCCCCATCACCTTGCTGATAGAGATTGCTGCTGACCGCGTAGAGAGACTGCTGCAGTTCGGTAGTGAGAGACTTGATCTTGTCAAAGTCTTCGCTTTCGATCGCGGCTCTCAGCTCTTTGATCTGGCCGTCAATCTTCTCTTTGTCAGCGGCAGGCACCTTATCGCCTAGCTCACCAATTTGCTTCTCAGCCTGATAGGTGAGGGAGTCTGCCTGGTTCTTGAGATCGATTCGCTCGCGGCGCTCTTTGTCAGCGGCTGCGTTGGCTTCGGCATCCTTCACCATCCGATCGACTTCGTTCTCGTCTAGAGTAGAAGCCCCGGTGATGCTGATAGACTGCTCTTTGCCCGTACCTTTGTCCTTGGCCGTGACGTTAAGAATGCCGTTGGCATCAATGTCAAAGATGACCTCAATCTGAGGGACACCGCGAGGAGCCGGCGGAATGCCATCTAGGCGGAAGGTGCCCAAGCTCTTGTTGTCATTAGACATTTCCCGCTCACCCTGCAGCACATGGATTTCCACATTCTGCTGGCCGTCTACTGCCGTAGAAAAAACCTCAGACTTCTTGGTGGGAACGGTGGTGTTACGCGGAATTAGCTTAGTCATCACGCCACCCAGGGTTTCTACCCCCAAGGACAGCGGCGTCACGTCTAGCAGAAGAATATCTTTGACTTCACCTGCCAAAACCCCTGCCTGAATAGCTGCCCCGACAGCAACCACTTCGTCCGGGTTAACGCTTTGGTTAGGCTCTTTGCCCAGAACTCGCTTCACCAGCTCTTTCACAGCCGGAATTCGGGTTGAACCACCCACCAGGACAATCTCATCGATATTCTCTTTGCTGAGCTTGGCGTCTTTCAGCGCGTTCTCAACCGGAATACGACAGCGATCGATTAGATCAGAAACCAGTTCCTCAAACTTGGCGCGAGTTAGCGTCGTGTCGAGGTGCTTAGGTCCGTCTTGGGTCGCCGTGATGAAGGGCAGGTTAATTTCGCTTTGGGTAGCGCTAGAGAGTTCAATCTTGGCTTTTTCAGCGGCTTCGGTCAGGCGCTGGAGAGCCTGCTTGTCTTTGCGCAGGTCAATACCTTCTGACTTGGCAAACTCTTCGGCTAGATAGTCAACAATCTTTTTGTCAAAGTCGTCACCACCAAGATGAGTGTCACCTGAAGTCGAGAGAACTTCAAAGACGCCATCGCCCACTTCTAGAATAGAGACGTCAAAGGTACCGCCCCCTAAGTCAAAAACGAGAATTGTCTCGTTGCTCTTTTTGTCGAGGCCGTAGGCCAGTGAAGCCGCCGTTGGCTCGTTGATGATGCGCAGAACTTCGACTCCGGCAATGCGGCCAGCATCTTTGGTGGCCTGACGCTGGGAGTCATTGAAGTAAGCAGGCACTGTAATCACCGCCTGGGTGACGGTTTCGCCAATATACTTGCTCGCGTCATCTACCAGCTTGCGCAGCACCTGGGCTGCAATCTCTTCGGGGGCACCAGCGCCGCGCTGGCGGGCGAGCCGACTGGAGAGGCCCCGCAGCACGCCGAAATAGTCTAAGTTTTCCAGGGCGGTCAGCTTCCAGTAGAGATTGCGGTTGCCTTCTAAAACAGCCCCGACCTGCTT
>JAAHIC010000326.1 GCA_010671965.1 Leptolyngbya sp. SIO4C5 | reverse complement strand
AAAGCTATGGACCGCAAATAATTGCTGAATTGCAGCGTAAATCTAAATGAGAATCGATGTCAAGTACTTCAAAGGGCTCACAGTCATTTTTTAGTCCCTCCGTAGAGTAGGTCTACTCAGATCGCTAGGTGCAAGATCTGAGTCTATGTATTCAGTAAATTATCAAATTTTGCAGTCTTATCTCTTACAGTCGCTGAAGTTGTGGTGATCGATAACCAACTACACCAATAGAAAACATAGAGATCGCGCAAATAACAAATAATAATGCGATCCCCGACCCTTTTTCTGTACCGAATACCCCACCCAACATCGGCGCGAGCAAGCCGCCCGGCATCATAGCGGGTTCAAAAAAGCGATCGGCTAGAGGCCCTGACGCCAAATAGCCCAAAGATGAAATCATCTTCATTACCATCGCACTGGTGGCAAACACTCTGCCCTGGAGTTCGGGACTAACTCGATTCAGCCAAATCGTATCTGTAGAACTGCCGAGTATAGGCAGGTTTAAGCAGCAGGCGAATTCTGCGGGTATCCAAATCAAAGGCACCCTACCCAAGCCAAAGACAATTTTGCTCAAACCAACACCCAGCATGCCGAGACGTATGCCATTAACTTGTCGTTTAAAGCCGCCGAACTTACCCATCACAGCAGCACTCAACACACCCGCAATCCCCGATGCAGCCGTCAAGCTACCTAAAATCCTGGGGTCGCTGTTGCTGCGGGCCAAAACCATTGCCGAATACACAGATTGACCGAGATCGTGTGCGAACCAGAATAAAGAGGTCCACACTAACAGAATCATGAGACCGCGGTGTCTGGTTAAATAACGCCAGCCAAAACTCAATTCTTTTAGGATGTTAAACGGTTGGGCCGCATCGGTTCGCGCATCTCCCTCAAAGACGCTATGCGAACGCGCTGGCTGCGGAATGTGAACGGATACAACAATGCTGATGGCAATCAGAAAGGTCGCAATATCAATCGCCATGATTCCGCCCAAGCCAATGGTCAGATAGAGAACGCCAGCCAGTGCAGGGCCGAGACCGTAGGAGGCAAATTCGGCGAAAAATCCCATGCTGGTGGCGCGGGTATAGTCTTTGCGATCTACTAGGGTGGAAATGGAGGCTTCGAAGGCGAGTGCTTGAAATTGTTCGAAAATGCCGGCGATCGCGACAGTCATATACAAATGCCAGATCTGTATATGACCGCTGAGATACAGAACTGCCAAAATAATTGTCAATACGCCAGTTATCAAATCGCCGACAATCATCAATAATTTTCGGCTAGCGCGATCGACGACTGTGCCCGAAATCAGATACATAAAAATCTGGGGTAGTTGAGAGAAGAAGCCAAATAAAGCTAAATCTGTCGCCCGACCGGTCAGTTGCCAAACCCAGATTGATACGGCAAACCAAGTCATGCTCGAACCAATCATGGAGATGAGTTGTCCAAACCAAACGAAGGTAAAGGTACGAAAACTTCTGTGCTCTGAGTTTGCGGGCATCTTCAGTAATTCAGCATTAAGTGATGATTAAAAAGTTGTAAGCGTCCCCTGTTCGCGTTAGCGGCTCCCTCAGGGAGCAACGGAGTCGTATAGCCCGAGGGGCATGGCTAGCGCTAGGGCGCTGCCGCCCGAGAGGTGCTAGACCAACCCTCAAGAACAATCGCATCAATCAATCGCCTGTCTTTGCTGGCTAAAATGGCAATGGTTTCATGAATGAGAGGAGATGGCCTTGCGATGACACCAAAGGAAGAGTTGATACAAGCAATTGAGCGATCGCCAAATGATTTAATTCAGGCGCTGTTGACGTTGCTGCGGGTGATGCAGCAGCGCTCTTTTGGCGCTGTATCACCTGCTCCTCAAAAAACAGTGTTAGAACGGATGGGCGGAGAACCTGAACACATGCTGGCAATAGGCGGCTTATCGGATCGCGATCGCCGCCGAGAGGTGATTTCGGTTCATTTACAGCAGAAGCATCAGCACAATTCATAACTCATTCAGCGGTTTTGATAGATACGGGTGTGCTCGTTGCGTTTTACGATCAGGCAGATATTTATCATGATCAGGTTATTGAATTCCTGAGCAGCTATCGGGGGCGGTTAATCACAACACTCGGATGTGTCACAGAAGTCATGTGGCTATTAGCCTCAGACTATCGTGTGCAAAATGCGTTTTTGCGACATTTATCTGAGCGCATCTATGAATGTGAAACCCTTAGAGACGATGATTCTGCCCGTATTGCAGTGTTAAATGCTCAGTATTTTGATTTGCCTGCTGACTTTTCTGATTTAGCATTAGTCGCAATTTCTGAACGATTGAACATTTTGGGAGTGGCAACTTTTGACAAAGATTTTGATATTTATCGCCGCTATCGAAATCAACCTTTTGAACGAGCGTTTTAACCAAAATGATTAGTTTGACGCTTGGGAAATTTAGTTAAACTTTGGTAACTTTCTTGGTGTTGATTCACTACTACTGAACTGCCTGGGGAATTTCTATAGCTGTCCTCTGAGCGGGGTCATTGGCTCTGCCGCCACAGAGGGGCTAGGGAAGTCTCACCGTCGAAGCCTCAGCCAGCGATATCTCAGGAATGGGGAGAAGACGAATGGCTGAGTTTTGATGCGGGAAATGATGGTTTTGGGGGAGGAATTGAGATAAATAATCATTCGGCCTAACGCACTACACACCCATTTGATTGCGTTTTTACTTTGTTGTATGGATGGCAGACTAGGCACTGGAAGGTGTGGGGTTTTGGCTTTGTGGTGCTGGAACAGTTTCCGGTAATTCCTTTTCTACTAAATATTTGAACAGATCATCAAGAACCAGATTGGCGGCGATAGGATCACCTCCTTTCCAAATATCAGAATTAACGACATAGACTTCTCCTGCTTGAACTGCTTTAAGCTGCCTCCAAAGTGGCTTCTGTTGCCATTCGACGAGCGTTTTTTGTTCAGAAGCGTCACCATAAGCACTGACGAAAAGAATATCGGCGTCTATTTCAGAAATCAGCTCTTCTGAGAGCGGAATCACTCCCCAGTCAACATCTATATAAGTCGGTTGACGAATACCAATGTCAGTAAAAATGCTACCTACAAAAGAGTTTTCAGTATCGATATTCATCATGCCGCTATGGGCATAAATAAATGCCACTTTCTTCTCGCTTAACTGGTCACCTAAGGCTGCTTTAATATCAGAGATGCGACGATAGTATTGCGCCCAAACATTCTTTGCTTGATCTTCTTTATCCAAGACATAAGCAACAAAGTTAAAATGATCGCGCCATGAAGAAAAACCATTCCATTGGCCTAAGGTTGTCGGTGCAATTTTAGATAGTCGCTCAAAAATGAGTTCACTAAAAATATCAACACCAATGATCAGATCAGGATTAAGGGTTAATATTTTCTCCAAATTAGGCTGCTCGGTGATTCCCAGCAGTAAGAAATCGCGGCTATATTTTTCCAGATGGATTGGAACCTGACCAAAATCTGTGACAGTACCAATAGGTGAAACTCCAAGTGCAAAAGCATCAGCTAGGGTTATTGCTTCTAAGCTAACTAATCGCTGTGGGATTTGAGGAACGCAAGCCTCACCTAGAGCATGTTGAATAACGCGACAATTGGCGAGCTGAGCGTTGTCTGGCTGAGGATTAAGATTACTTTGACAAGCAACGATGACTATTGTTGCTAGCAGTCCCATGAGAACGGACTTAAGTTTGACTGAGCCTATTGCTTTAAAACTCATAGGATATGGAGCCAACAACCATAAAAGGTGTGCCTGGTCTTACACGCAAGTCGGTTTGAGCTGATTCAAAATAGTTGATGTCAAACAGATTACGGAAATTGAGGGCAGCTCGAAACCTGTCTCGATTGTAGAAAACTGAAGCATCAGTACGAACATAGCTGGGAATTTCAAAGGTATTGTCTAGATCTCCAGCTCGCTCACCGACGAAGAAAATACCCAAACCAAAGCCCAATCCTTGCAAATTTCCCTGCTGAATTTCATAGGTTGTCCAGAGACTTGCAGAATGTCGGGGAACGTTGTTGATCCGATTGCCTACTTCGATGACATTATCTTCAGTCACCCTAGCGTCATTGTAGGCATAACCACCGATGATGTTCCATCCCGGTAAGATCTCTCCTGAGGCGAACAGTTCTACTCCTTTACTGTTCTGCTCTCCAGTTTGTACGCTAAAGGCAGGATTGTCGTTATCTTCCGTCAAGACATTCGTAATCGTAATATCGAAGTATGCCAAGTTTAGTGATAGCCTCTCGTTGAGCTCGGCTTTAACGCCAAATTCGTATTGAGTTCCACGCTGTGGATCAAAAAGTTCACCCTCTTCACTTCGACCAAAAAAGTTGGGCACAAACGAACGACTGTAGCTAGCATAAAGAGAGACTTCGGAAGTGGGTTGGTAAACGATACCAACACGGGGGCTAAATTCTTCCTGTTGGTCAAATTCAGCGGTATCAAAAGTTAAATCTTCAAATCTGGTACTAACAATATCAAAGCGACCTCCTGCTAGCAAAATTAAGTTGTCAGAAATTTCTACTTTATCCTGTAGATAAATTCCCAAACTTCGATTAGTAGTTTCATCTTCAAAGATGTCTGTAGCCTGCTGATAAACAATATTGTCATAGTCAGGATCAAACAGATCAATGGGAGTACGCTCTACCTCAGCAAAAGTTCCAGTGAATTTTTGCCGATTGAGTTCTACACCTGCTACTAATTCATGTTCAATACTACCTGTGTTGAAATTACCTACAATATAAGTGTCGAAAAGATAACCATAAGTATTGAACGGGCGTACCTCATCATTAGCTACAAGTTCTAAGGTGCGTCCGTCTTCTTGTAGCTCAATCGGAAAGGTCAAAAATGAATCATTGAAGCGTCTTGTGAATTGAAATGCATTGTGAATCCGCCAATTATCGCTGAAGCGATGTTCTAGCCTGTAGCTAGCTAGGATAAATTCTGTCTCATCTAAGTCTCTATCT
This sequence comes from Leptolyngbya sp. SIO4C5, assembly GCA_010671965.1. Classification (GTDB taxonomy): domain Bacteria; phylum Cyanobacteriota; class Cyanobacteriia; order Phormidesmidales; family Phormidesmidaceae; genus Sphaerothrix; species Sphaerothrix gracilis. The sequence goes on along the minus strand of JAAHIC010000326.1, from coordinate 779 downwards.
GGATCGGGAACAAAGCGGTCAACGGGAATTTCTCCGTTAGGATTATCTAAAATTGTACCTCTAGCAGGTAGACCAATATCGGTATTGCCGGAGTAACTGCTGTATTCAGCCTCGAAGTTAATGTCAGTATTTTCATTGATTTCCCACGACAGCACTGGCACAATTTGATAGCGATCGCGCTCGTAAAAATCAACAAAGCTTCCTTCAGTTTCTGCTGCCAGGTTCAAGCGATATTTAACTGTTCCATCGTCATTAATTGGTCCAGATAAATCTATTTCTCCCCGATAAAGATCGTCATTGCCAATTGTCGCTTCGGCTCGATAAAAAGGCTCATCTGTAGGTTGTTCGGTAATTAAATTAATAGTGCCTCCGAAGGAGCCTTGACCGTAAAGCACTGAAGCAGGACCCCTGAGAACTTCAACGCGATCGATGTTAGCAGTTTGTATGCCACTTTGCGGCGCAAGTCCTTCTCTCAAACCGTTACGGCGATAATCGGCAAAAAAACCACGAATGGTGACATCGTTAAATTGCTGACGAGTGCCACTATCAGAAATAATTCCAGGAGCAGTTCTGAGAGTTTCAGTGATATTATTCGTCTCTCTGCTTGTAATCACCTCTTGGGAAATTACCTGAATGGATTGAGGTACGTCTAAAGGAGAATCCTCAACGCGGGTTGCTGCGGTGACGCTCAGTCTAATTGCTTCATCTGCTGCATCCGTCTCACGTATCTGGGCAACTCCCAACACCATGCTCAGCACCACGCTACCGTCTACCGTACT
>JAAHIC010000325.1 GCA_010671965.1 Leptolyngbya sp. SIO4C5 | reverse complement strand
GCGACGTTCGTATGGCTGCGATCGCCTAGCGATTTACCCACTTCCAGCAACTTCCTTGCTAAAACGCTCAGGTTTCTGTGGAGAAGCCTGAGCGTTTTAGCAAGGAAGTTGCTGGAAGTGGGTAAATCGCTAGGCGATCGCAGCCATACGAACGTCGCTTTCAGCTAGCAGAGACTGCAACTCCTCTGCATCTACTGTCTCTTTCTCCACTAACATGTCGGCTAGCCGATCAAGAATAGAGCGGTTGTCAATCAGTACTTGCTTGGCGCGGGCATAAGCCTGATCAACAAGCTGACGTACTTCCGCATCAATGGCGGCGGCTGTCTGCTCAGAAAAATCACGCTCTGAATTGATGTCACGACCCAAGAACATATTTCCCTGTTGACGACCGAGCGCTACTGGGCCGAGGCGATCGCTCATACCGAAGCGAGTCACCATTTGACGGGCTACCCGTGCCACCTGCTGTAGGTCATTGGAAGCGCCTGTGGTCACTTCCTCATCACCGAAGATAATCTCTTCTGCTAGACGACCGCCTAAAGCAACTGCCATCTGATTTTGCAGATAGGAACGAGAGTACAGACCCGACTCCATTCGATCTTCGCTGGGGGTGAACCAGGTGAGGCCCCCGGCCCGTCCGCGCGGAATAATGCTGATTTTCTGTACCGGATCGTAGTCAGGCATCAGCGCCCCTACGAGAGCATGGCCCGCTTCATGATAAGCCACGAGCTGCTTGCGCTTTTCGCTCATCACCCGGTCTTTCTTCTCTGGGCCAGCCAAGACGCGATCGATGGCGTCGTTGACTTCGTCCATTGAGATTTCCGTTAGATTGCGGCGAGCCGCGAGAATGGCTGCTTCATTAAGCAGGTTAGACAAGTCTGCGCCGGTAAAGCCAGGCGTACGACGGGCGATCTTGTCGAGGTCAACGTCTTTAGCAAAGGTCTTGCCGCGAGCGTGAACCTTGAGAATCTCTAAGCGACCGGCATAGTCCGGGCGATCTACGACTACCTGACGGTCAAATCGGCCCGGCCGCAGGAGCGCCGCATCCAGTACATCAGGACGGTTAGTTGCCGCAATGATGATGATGCCGGTATTGCCCTCAAAACCATCCATCTCGGTGAGAAGCTGGTTTAAGGTTTGTTCCCGCTCATCGTTACCACCGCCTAGACCAGCACCCCGCTGACGACCTACGGCGTCAATCTCGTCAATGAAAACGATACAAGGCGCATTGGACTTAGCTTGCTCAAACAGGTCGCGGACGCGAGAAGCCCCCACACCTACAAACATCTCTACAAACTCAGAACCTGAGATCGAGAAGAAAGGTACACCGGCTTCACCCGCTACAGCTTTAGCCAGCAGGGTTTTACCCGTTCCCGGTGGGCCAACTAGAAGAACGCCCTTGGGAATTTTGGCTCCCACTGCCGTAAAGCGATCGGCATTCTTAAGAAAGTCAACAACCTCAGTCAGTTCCAGCTTGGCCTGCTCAATTCCGGCTACATCACCAAAGGTCACTTGGGTCTGAGGCTCCATCTGTACCCGCGCCTTTGACTTGCCAAAGTTCATAGCCTGGCTGCCAGGGCCGCTCTGAGCGCGACGCAGCACAAAAAACAGTACTACCAGCAGCAGTACCGGAATGAGCAGTGTGCTGAATACCCGGACCCAAACGCTGTCGTCACTCTGAGGCAGCACAACGATATCAACGCTGTTCTCTTCTAAAGTGCTGATTAGCTCTGGATCGTTGGGCAGATTGACGGTAACTCTGCCGCTACCGTCGGGGGCGGTAAATTGCGCCCGTGTGCGGTCAGCGCTAATGCTGACCCGCTCGATACGATTACTCTCGATCGCATCAATAAACCGGCTGTAGCGCCATGATTGGGTCTCTTGCCGAGCGCCATTGTCAAAAACCGCTGTTGCCAGGGCAATGACAACCACAATCAAAAGCGCGTATAGCCCTGCATTTCTCCACCGTTTATTCACCGGGGTTTTGCCTCCTAAATCGTTGTCGGCGAGGACTCTTTCTATAGTTTGCTGCGAGTACTCTTTTGTTTAATGGCTTAGATATTAACTAATGTTAACCCAAATTCAGAATTTACGACCTTTGGCTCTCAAGCAAACAGCGATCGCAGGTCTGCCAGAGCCGCATGATAAGGGTTGTATTCCAGTCTAGTCTCTCTCATTAAAATTGTGCGTAGGGGGATGACTTCGACTGCGCTGTTGCTGTAGGCGATCGCCTCAAAGCCCTGTCTTAGCTTCGGTGTCCAGGGAACTTCCTGTATTCTAATCTGCTGAATGTGGAGGTGTTGGATCAGGCGCGATCGCACCGTACCCGGCAAAATTCCGGCAGACAGCGGCGGCGTCCACCAGCAGTCATCACGCCAGCCCCAAAGATTGCCGGTGCTAGTTTCTAGCCATTCATCTTGGACGTTGACCAAAATGGCCTCAACGGCCTCCTGCTGTTGAGCAGCTTGCAGGGCCAGCCAGCAGGCTAAGTAGTTGCCAGTTTTGTGATGGGGTAGCGATCGCTGGTAGCTCGCCTCTGCGACCCAAGCCGTTACGCCTTTCTGCTGGCTGGTCTGTAAATTCGGCAGTAATTCTCGCCCCGTAATCCACTCTTTACCGTCAGGGAAAATAGTAATGCGCAAAACGGGGTAAATATCTTTGAGCGTTTCTGCTCCTTGACGGATTTGTCCCCAGTCCGGCTCTTGCCAGCTGAATTGCTGAATGGAATGGCGCAGGCGATCGCAGTGAGCCTGCCACTGGGTCAGCCGATGGTCTAAAGAACCGTCATAGACTCGCAGCGTTGTGAAAACTGTTGCACCAAAGCGGAGTCCTAAATTATCAGAACTTAGGGAAATCTCGTGAGTTGGAGCAATTTTTTCACCCCCATACCACTGAAATGAAAGCTCATTCATGAAAAATCTTGTCAAATAGCGAGCGCTTAACTCGAAATCCAATTGATATCAGCCGCTCATAGAATAAATCTAGGTCATCAATCACAATTTCACCCTCTTGCTGTAGTTTCTTCGCGATCGCCAAAGTGCCCTTCGGCTTCAGCCTCAATCTCAGCGCTTCTTGTCGCCCAGCAAAATCATCAAGGATGACATAGCTGGCTTGCAGTTCTAATGCCAAGGTTAGGGCCTCTGCTTCACCCTTACCGAGCCGTTTTTTCAACCTGTCTGCAAGCGTCAATAACTGAATAGGCTGCACCACAATTTTTTGCTCAATCAAGCTCTTGCTTAGAAACTGGCTTGTCTCATCTTCCTTGATAGTGATTTCCTCATAGACCGCTTGAGGTATGTAGCAGCTTGTTCGGACTAAGAACTTATCCAAAAGCTCCAGTCGATTTAAGAAAATTAAAGGCGACGTATCGAGGACAATTGTCATGTCCAGTTTTTTTCAAGCTGAACATCCTCTTCGGTGAGGTAGGAAAATTCAATACCTATTAGATCAAGAATTTTAAGAAAGGCTTCAGTTTCTAACTCAAGTAGTTCAGCCGCTTTCTTAAGACTTACAATTCTGGCTGTTAACGCTCCTAGAACAAAAAGAAAGTTTTCTTTTTGCTCCAAAGTATTAAAAATTTGGACTTCCGTTGCTAGCTGTTCTTTGACTAACATCTGCTCATAACCTCCAACTCGTCATAAGGAGCGCCGTCTGTAGCCTCAATTCTCTTTGAGCCGGGCGTTACTCGCATCTATTGCGCTCAAGCTAGATAAACTTATCTTGAGTGATTGTAGCTTTTGCGCCACCTTCTATCAGACTAGATCAACTACCCTCCAGATCTACAGCTCAGATCTACTACTCGGAGGACATTGAGCATGTCTACCCAAAACTTGTCGGCTATCAAAGGATTATTGCTCGACCTGAATGGAGTTTTCTATGTGGGCAACCGCATTTTGCCGGGCGCGACTGAGGCGATCGAGTTTTTGCGGGAGCGGCAGATTCCGTTTCGCTTTATCACCAACAATACGACTGAGTCGGTAGAGGCTCTGTGCAGTAGCCTTAACTCTCTGGGCTTACGAATTAAACCCAGCGAAACTATTAGTGCTCCCTATTCGGCTGTGCTGCACCTGCGTAAGCTGGGCAATCCCAAATGCTATCTGTTGCTAAGCCCGGAAGTGAAGCAGGACTTCGCCGAATTTACGACCTCAGAGAGCGCAGCAGATGTAATCGTTCTGGGGGATATGGGAAATGCCTGGAACTATCATGAGCTAAACCGGGCCTTTCGGCTGATGATGCAGGGAGCTAGCCTAATCGCGCTGCACAAGGCGAAATACTGGCAGTGGGAAGGCGGACTGCACATTGATATTGGCGCATTTGTGACAGGACTAGAATATTCCACGGATAAGCAGGCGTTGATTGTGGGGAAACCTTCTTCATCCTTTTACAGCCTAGCCTTAGATGAACTGGGTTTGCCTGCAGCCGAGGTAGCGGTAATTGGCGATGACGTCCACGATGATGTGGCCGGTGGACAGGCGATGGGGATGCAGGGATTTTTAGTCAAAACCGGCAAGTACCGAGCAGATCTAGTGGCTAGATCGGAGGTTCAACCGGACGGTGTACTGGAAAATATTGGCGCGATCGCTCAGCTTTTTGACTAACTTACTCCGGCTGTTCATCGCTGGGTGGCTGATGCTGACGGGCAATTTCAGCGTAGAGATCGCAGTCCCCCATCCAGACCGCTGCCAGTAGACGAATGCCGCGCTCGCTGAGCAAAGCTTCTTCTCCCTGGATTAGCTCAAAGTCTTGTAGGCTACCACCTGCTGCCAAAATCAGGTCGGCCATCCATTCGCTACAAGGAGTTAGCTGTTCTTGCTCCCGCAGTAGCCACTCAGTCCGGGCCTGTGCTGAGAGATCCAGTGACTCCTTGAGGCAATCGTATAGAGGAATGCCCGTGCGCTGCTCAACGCCATAAACAACCTGCTGCAGGTACCAGGCAGCCTGATCGTTGGGTAAAAACTTAAGGCGATCGCAGACATAGCGAGTAATGCGCTCTACAAAGTCAACGCCTAAATGCTGGTTGAGTAGGGCGATCGCCTCGGCTGCTGAACCTGATTCAACATCATCAAATGCCTGTTCCCAGTCGTGGCCGGGGTAGTTGTTGAGCAGTAGCTCGTAGCAGCGATCGCTGAGCCAGTAAGCCTGGTTTTCTTCATCAAAGGCGAAGTCTCGACCTGGCACTGCTCCGGCATCCACCATCAACTGAAAAAGCTCAAACTCGGCCTTACGCATAAAATACAACCAAATAGACAGAAACTAAGCAAAACTTAATAACTTAAGCTGCTCATACTTTAATATGGCTACCCAGGGCGAACTGTTTCAAAAAATACGCCTCAACAGAACCTAACTTGAATTTAATTCTCTTAACAAGACTTAACATCTTTCGCTGGTCTGAATGATGCTATGCGTGCGGAGGTAGCTTTTCGCCACGAATTGACATGTCTAGCAGCTCAATGGGGTGCTTCAGCGGTACGGATCTGCCCTGAGCCGGCATATGTTTTTGAATTTGCAGAGAGCAGCCTGGATTAGCTGAGGCAATTAGGCTGGCCTGAGTGTTTAGCAAGTTTCTTACCTTCATTTGTCCCAGTTCTGCGGCTACCTGTGGCTGCAGCATGTTGTATACCCCAGCGCTACCACAGCAAAGAACCGCTTGACAGACGCCCAGGTCCTTCAGGATCAGCCGGTCGGGCTCGTCCATGACGTGCAGCGGGACCTCGTCGAGGACGGCCCTGACGCGCTCGGGCAATCCGGCGAGCAGACGTTCGAGGAGTGCGTCGAAGCGA
>JAAHIC010000324.1 GCA_010671965.1 Leptolyngbya sp. SIO4C5 | reverse complement strand
GAAGCAGTGACTTCTTTCATCGCTTGAATCGCTTGAACAGTAGCACCGATGGGTACCCCTAGTGAGTTGTAGGTTTCCTTCAGGCCGTTGAGCACTCGCTCATCGAGGATGGAAGGATCGCCTGCCAGCATCGCGTAGGTGGCATAACGTAGGTAGTAGTCCAGGTCACGAATGCAGGCAGCATAGCGACGGGTGGTGTACATGTTGCCGCCGGGGCGGGTGATGTCGGAGTACAGCAGGGACTTAGCTACCGCATCACGAACGATGTCAGCCGCATTAGCGCTAATGGTGGTGGCAGCCCGTACGCGCAGTTCTCCAGTCTGGAAGTAAGCCTTTAGCTTATCCATAGCGGAGGTGTCCAGGTACTTGCCCTGAACGTCAGAAGAGTTGATTACAGAAGTAATTGCGTCTTGCATGTTTTTGCTTCCTTAATAGCCAATTCTCAAAGTAACAATCTTTCTCTGCAAGCTGAGAGATTACTGCATTGCGCCGACAACGAAGTCGAAGTAAGCAGCTGCTTCAGCCGCATCTTCGCTGGAGAGCATGGAAGAAGCAACGCTCTTCATGCAGCGAATAGATTCAGCCACTGCCGGAACCGGCGTGCCCAAAGAGTTGTACATTTCACGTACGCCTACGAGGCCGATTTCCTCAATTGGAGTGGTGTCGCCTGCAACCACACCGTAGGTAACGAGGCGTAGATAGTAGTCCATGTCCCGCAGGCAGGTAGCGGTCATTTCCTCACCGTAAGCATTACCACCAGGAGAAACCACGTCAGGGCGCTTCTGGAAGAGCTGATCGCCAGCTTGCTTAACGATGCGCTCGCGGGACTCGGTGAGTACCTGAGCGATACGCAGGCGGCGCTCGCCGGAGGTGACAAAGGACTTAATCCGATCTAGCTCACCTGGGCTGAGGTAACGAGCCTCAGCATCTGCATTCACGATTGACTTCGTGACAATACTCATTGATGGATTCCTCCAGAAGAATGTAACCAGGCTAAATTGCGCTGGTGTTCAACAGGTGAAAAGGGCTGATCCTTCGATACGCTTGTGAGGCTTAGCTAATAGACTGCTGACCAGCTCTTCATCAGCTTTACTTCAAAATGCGTACCGCAGTTAGCGCCAGATCCTCCGTGGAGGCCACAGAGATACCGGAGCAATCCAGCTCATAAGGCTCAGCTACCTTCCGCAAATATTTTCCGGCATTAAGCCATGCTTCTTAGAGTTATCTCAATATTTTGTAACATTATTCCTCAGAATTATTGATTTCCGCCAGATGTCAATTCAGTGTTGCTTTTCGTAATATTCCGTTAAGCCTGAAAGAGACAAAAGCGATCGCGGCTCAAGCTGGCTCGAACCGCGATCGCTGATGGGTTTCTTGCGGCTAGAGATAGCGGCTTTAAGCTACCTCTAGCAAATCAAGGTCAGTTGGCGCTAAACCGCCCGCTTATAGGGAACGCCACGCTCACCAAAGTAGCGATTGTACTCGGTGTCTTGCACCAGCGTCGCTACCGCTGCGGCTAAGCCCTGTTCTGAGAGCATTTGGCTCAGCTTAGCTGCCTCACCTGGCTGCTGGGGCGATCGCCCTAGCAGGTGGCGGCAGAGGAATTCTGCTTGCTTGGCGACGGGGTAGGACTGGCAAAAACGCTGGCGATAGGCCTCAGAGGTGGCTAGCTGCTGCACGAACTGACGAACGGTAATTTGCCGCGATCGCAGCTGATCCTCTAGCTGAGGCTGCTGTAGCTCAGCCGGAATATCACCCACCGCTACGTCCATCACCTGGCGGTAGCTGGCCTCGATGACCGCTTCTAGGTTGTGGCCAGAGTCTGAGAGGCGATACACCCGCGTGCTCGTGGCTGGCTGAGTCACAGCCGTTGCTGGCTGCACGGAACGACCAACACCCGCTACCATCGACTCCTGGCGCTTAGCCTGAGCGGCTCCGTCGGCGAGGGCCTTGGCCATAATCGGCATGTTGGCCGTCTCCATATCCGGCTTGACTGGGCTAAAGCTGGGCACAACTAAGTCCTTGCTTTGCTTAGTCAGGCGGTTGTATAGCCGCTCCGTATTGGGGAAGTTGGCTGCAGGCAGGGTGGGGAAGCGACGGTAAGGCACCGTGTCTTCGCCAAAGTATTCGGCATATTCAGGGGTGCTGAGCATGGCAAAGATGAAGCCCCTAATGCCTTCACTGGCCAAAATCTGGTTGTACTTACGGATTTCAGCCTGATCTTGAGGCGCTCGGCCCAAGAAATGCTTGGTTCCTAGCTCAATCACCTTGGTATTGGGGTAGGGCGTATAGAACTCTCTGAGATAGAGTTCGGAGCATCCCAGACCCTCAATAAACTCTTTGAGGTTGATTTCGCCATTCCCTAGCTTGCTTTCAAGCTCCGTAAACTCATTCTTGATCACGTAGGGAGCAATATCGCGCTCAAAGATCTGACGGTAAGCCGCTTGAACTAGCTGTTTCAACGCGGGTTTGTCAGCTAAGGTTGTCAGCTTAAAGATCTTGGTTTGCTGACGCTGACGATTGACGCCCTGCTGCACGCGAGAGCGAACATCGGGGGTGGTTCTGCTTTCAGAAACCGCTCCCAGTTCAATAAAGCGAGGGGTTGTTTCAGGCTCGACTTTGGCGCCGCGCTCCTGAATAGCACCCACCCGCAGCGATCGCATTGCCACACCCGCTGGCGTTAAATAGCGCTCGTAGGGGACGGTGTCTTCGCCAAAGGCTTCTTCGTACTCTTTGCTGTCAATTAGGGCATCGACTAGGGCGTAGAAGCCCTGCTTTGCGCAGGTATCAAAGTAGCTATTGATTTCCTGGCGACCGTAGGTAGGACGGCCCAACAGACGGCGATGAATATATTCAACCGCCTTGGTCACATACATGGAAGACCAATAGAGGTTGCGGAAAGTGTCCGATTTCGCCAGCCGACGGATAAACTCACGTACGGTGATTTCACCGTTCTCCAGCTTGATCTCAGCTACGCGATCGCCCTGACCGGAATAGACATCGCGGCCAAAGACTTGTCGGTAAGCTGCTTTGATGACTCTCTGAGTGCCGCTTTCGGAGAACTTGACCCCCTGGTTGTTATTGCCTTGAGAGCCAATGCCTGAGAACGGGCGCTGATCTAGACGGAAGACTTTTGGCCCTAAGCTGCCTGGGAACTCACCCCGCGCTTTGGGATTACTGAGCTGGTTATTGATTCCTGGTCCCTGATGAATCAGGATGCGACGAGTATCTTTGTTAAACGGCGCTGGGCTGGTGCTGGGGTTGCGGGTTTCTTTCGGAAAGATAGCGCCAAACTGGATCTCCAGCGGATCGTTGCCAGAGCCATAGGGATGCTGATCGGGTAGAGGCTGCTCGTAGCTAGCAAACAGCGTGATAAACTGCGGCACCTTGCGGAAAGGGGCGCTGTAGTTGAGCAGATCCTGCTGGGCACCCCAGTTGCGGCACTCCTGAGCCTCTTGACCCAAGCCGCGAATGTAGGGAACCGTTTCTTCGTTGAAGTAGTCGCCGTACTCCCTAGAATCCACTAGAGCATCCACGAAGGCTGACCAGCCGCCCTCAGAAATAATCGAGAAGTACTTTTGCACTTCTTCGCGAGAACTAGGGCCGCGTCCCAGAATGTGACGGAAGCCTAGCTCAATCGCCCGGCTGTTGATATAGGGTTCGTAGAAGTTTTTGCGGTAGAGCGGAGACTTCGCCAGCCGTCGAATAAACTCCTTCATGGAGATTTCGCCGTTCTTGACCTTGGATTCTAGGTCAGAAATTGATAGCGAATAAGCGCGGGTAATGTCTCGCTCAAATACTTGACGGTAGGCTGCTTTCACCACCGTCATCTTCTCGCTAGCAGAGAGTCCCGGCTTCATGGCATAGACCGGGCGTCTTTCGGCGGCGTTGTAGTAAATCTGTGGTAGTTCTAAACCCTGCAGATCAGATGAGGAACGCTGACGTAGCTTATTAGAAGGCGTCGGCGCTTTGAACTCGGAAACGACTACGCCAAAGTAGCGAGCCACAGTTTCCTGAGCTTCTGCATCTTGCTTGAAGTAGCTAAGCGCTACCTGCTCCATTGTTTGCAGTGCCACTATGGTAGCGGCGCTAGAGCAGGCATTTTCGATAATTTCCCGCAGCCCTCGGATATTGACCGAGAGAATATTGGGGTCACCCGCCACAATGGCATAGGTGGTGTAGCGCAGAAACCAGCTCAAATCCCGCAGCGACTTTTGCATGTTGCTGGGGCCATAACGAGAAACGTTAATTGGCCGAAATCCGGGAGGAATCGGCCCGGAACTGGCAGCGCTAAAAAGCGATCTCAGCCCTTCAAAAAATCCGCCTCCACTCTCAACATAGGTGGCGGTTCCCAGCTTAGCCGCTTCCTTGTCGTCTAAGACGGTACCCCCGCGGGTTATTTCAGGCGCATCCGTTTCCTCTGGTCTTTCCAAATAAGCCAAAGGCGATCCGCCCGTAAAGATACGATTGGCCGCCTGAGACACAATCAGTTCCGATTTGCGAGTCAGCGTTTGGGCAATTTCCAAACGCTTAGCGCCCGACTCAAAAAAATTAGCTAACTCGGTCAGCTCGCCCCGGGTGATATAGCGATCTTGCTGCTCAGCTTGGGAGATCGTGGCGACCGGAAGAGTCTGATAGAGTTGTGGCCGCGCAACAGAGCTTCCACCGCTTGCTGTAACACTCATTAGATCTCAAAGGCTCCCTTCTCAACTAGTGTCTGCATTCAGACCTGCCTTGCGATTCCAAGCTACTTGCTCAAAGGGCTACAAAGCGGAAACTCCAGCGCCGACTTTGAGTTTGTAAAATTGCATGGAATTGGTTAGTCAGGATTCAACCTAAAATTATTTATCTAGGTTTCAGATTAAAACGTTTCGGGATGTCACAGTGATTTATTAAAAAGTGTGTAACATCTCAGCGCTTAACTTCTTCAGGCAATCATAAGAGATAGGGGAAACTCCCTGAGAAAAAAGATAAGTTTTGTTACGTCATCGCAATAAAAGGCATCGTTTTTGACGTTTTGTTACGGCTTGTTGTCGTGAGCGTTTCCCCTGTGTTCTGTGGGCGCTGAAGCGGTCTGCCTTAGCCCTAGATTTACCCTTAGCCTTAGATTTACCTAGATTCAATTGGATAAGCATTTTTCGCTAGCGCGCTTCGCGCCCAAGCTGCGCTACCTCCCCCGCACGCCGTGGAGGAAGATCGGCGCCGACCGCCTGGCCGAGACTCGCGAACCCGTCGGCGCGGAGGTGGGCGGCGAGGCCTTTCGCAAGGCGGCGGGGGAGGCCGGGGCCGGCGTAGACGAGCGCGGTGTAGAGCTGCACGAGCGAAGCGCCCGCGCGGATGCGCTCGTAAACGTCGTCGGCGCTCGCGATGCCGCCGACGCCGATCAGCGGCAGCCGGCCGCCGGTGGTCTGGCGGAAAGCGCGCAGGGTTTCGAGCGCGAGCGGCTTCAGGGGCGCGCCGCTGAGGCCGCCCTGCTCTTCCCGCGCCGCCGCGCGCAGCGTTTCGGGGCGCGAGATCGTCGTATTGCCGCAGATGAGGCCGTCGACGCCGCTCGCCAGCGCGACCTCGGCGATATCGGCGATGTCTGCGTCCGTCAGGTCGGGAGCCACCTTGACGAACAGCGGCACCAGGCGCCCACCGCGCGCGGCGAGGCTGCGGCCGAGCAGTTCGGCGAGGACATCCTTCGACTGCAGCGCGCGCAGGCCCGGCGTATTCGGCGAGGAGATGTTGACGGTGAGATAGTCGGCCACCGGCGCGGCGAAGCGGACGCCGTGCTCGTAATCGGCG
>JAAHIC010000323.1 GCA_010671965.1 Leptolyngbya sp. SIO4C5 | reverse complement strand
GTCAGCCTCAATCAGCTCAGGCAAGAGCTGGTGCAGCGTTTGCAGGCCCAGCAGCCAAAAGCGGCACCAGCTCTTGCCTGAGCTGATTGAGGCTGACTCTGTGAACTTTGTGAGAAGGGGGAGACGTTACCATTGGCTTTTCTGACTAAAAATAACCCACCATCACCCTGAACATTATCCGTAGAATCTTAGCGAAGGAATGGTATAACGCCAAATAAATCTGGCCCTGTTTGAATTGCCCTGGCTATCAGCTTTACTCTAGATCTCAGCGAGCGCTAGAGAATGCATGGATATCTTAATCGTTGAAGACGAATCTGAAATTGCTCAGCTCATTAAGCTTTATCTCGAAAAAGAAGGCTTTAGCTGCGAAACCTGTCGAGATGGCAGCCGGGCGCTGCAGCTTTTTCGCGATCGCCAGCCAGATCTGATTATTCTAGATCTGATGCTGCCGGGACTAGACGGTCTAGAAGTCTGTGCCCGCATTCGCCAACAGCCCGGCAGCAAAGATCCCTACATCCTGATGCTGACGGCCAAAGGTGAAGAACTCGATCGCATCATTGGCCTGTCTACCGGGGCTGATGACTATATGGTCAAGCCCTTCAGTCCACGCGAACTCGTGGCCCGCGTCCGGGCACTGCTGCGTCGTAGCCTGCGTCACGGTCAGCAAAGCCAGGTCTACCGCACGCCGCATTTTACGGTTGACTTAGACCAGCGCACGGCCATTCGCCAAACCGCAGAGGAAGAGGCGACGCTGCTTGACCTGACGCCGCTAGAATTTGACATGCTGGCGACTTTCATGAGCTATCCGGGGCGGGTCTGGAACCGAACTCAGCTGGTTGAAAAGCTCTGGGGCGAAGACTTCTTTGGCGATGAACGGGTGGTAGACAGCCACGTCGCCCGACTGCGGAAAAAAGTGGAGCCAGATCCCTCCCATCCCAGCTTTGTCAAAACGGTGATTGGTGTGGGCTACAAGTTTGAGGATGAATAGGACTACCGTGAGCGTCGCTTTGCATCCAAGCGTTTGAGGTTTCCGTAGTAGCTATGAGTGCCAAATTGCTAATGAGCACTTACAGCAGAATCTACATAACCGGAAGAAGTTTTATGTCCAATATGTCCAGCATGAAGAAGATACGGTTCTTGCTCTTGGGTGGTTTGACTTGCCTATGCCTAGTTGTGAGCGGCTGGCTGAGTCCTGTGTTGGGCCGAACGGTGGCAGCAGTGCCTTCTACAGTTAGCCCCGTTATGCAGGCAAATATGTCAGATGGCTTTTGGGGACAAGCGATCAACAGCAATCTTCAGCAGGCGCGATCGGTACTGATGGCGCAAGGGGCGACAGATAATTCCCTGATGTCCTACGTAGCGGTCATGAGTGAGGAGAACGTTGTGCCTAATTCACCTGATACCCTAGCTCGCGGGGCTGTAGGCGCTGTATTGTCAGGTGATCGACTAGTGGTTCGGGGCAGCTTTAATTATCTTTCTAGTCCAATGCGCAACTATGCTACTGATCCAGTGAGTCCCCCCAACCCTAATATCACTTCAGCCTTTCATATTCATCAGGGAAGCCCTTCTGAAAATGGCCCCTTTCAATATGCCCTAGACGTAACCTTAGACACGGAAATGAGTGGCAGCGCGATGGGTGAATACACCCTCACGCCTGAGCAGCTGCAGGCTCTCAGCAGCAATCGCCTATACGTGGACATTCATACAACTCAAAATAGAGGGGGCGAACTGCGGGCGATCTTGATGCCTTATTAAGGCTTGGCAGCAAGCAAAACTGTTCAATGGCCAGCAGACTTTGACACAGGCGGGCAGTGCTCGCCTTGCCCTAACACTTCAACTTAGACCGTAAAAAGTGAGCGCGGTGCTGCCGTAGCGCTTTTGCCGCACGATTTCTAATCCGGCGATCGCCTGAACTGACCCGCTTTGGACCCGATGCTCCACCGCAATTTCGCCAGCAGGGGCCAGCAAGTCTAGCGGGGCGATCGCCTGTAAAACCGGCTGATACAAATCGCTGGCGTAAGGCGGATCAAAGTAGATATAGTCAAACATCTGGCCTTGAAGCCGCTGTATCTGTTGCCGCACATCTCCTCGCCGCACCTCAAAAGCCTGCCCGCTTTGAGCGATACGCTGCCAGTTTTGCTGAATTACCCGGCAGGCCGCGCCTGATTGCTCAATTCCTATCACTGTGGCTGCACCACGGGCGATCGCCTCGGCTCCCATCGCACCGCTGCCCGCACACAGATCTAGCCAGCGGCAGCCCCTGATCTGTCCCTGCCAGATATTGAACAGGGCTTCTCGTACTCGCGCTGACGTCGGCCGGGTAGCTTGACCAGGCAGCGTTTTAAGCTGACGGTTGCCGTAAATCCGCAGGGACATGAGCCTACCGACTGCTCACTAGCTGCTTCGCTTCTACCAGCTCAACGAAGTTGGATAAAATCTGCAGTCCGGTGCGAGCTGACTTTTCGGGGTGAAACTGCACCGCCATTAGGTTGTCGCGAGCGATCGCCGCCGTGACCGTCTGACTACCGTGGGTAATAGTCGCGGCGTTGATACTCGGATCTGCAGGAGCCGCATAGAAAGAATGCACGAAGTAAACCCAGTCACCAGAACTGACGGACTGCCACAGCCCCATATGGGGCTGGGTGAGTTCTAGCTGGTTCCAGCCCATGTGGGGAATCGTGAGGTTTGGTTCTGGCTGAAAACGCTTGATGGTACCAGGAATCACCCCTAAACCCGGCTCTTTCCCTTCTTCGCTGGCGGCAAACAAAACCTGAAGCCCTAAGCAGATGCCCAAAAAAGGTTTGCCGCTGGCAATAATTTGCCTAATGGGCTTGACTAAATCACGCGATCGCAGATGTCGCATAGCCGGGTCAAACGCACCCACCCCCGGTAGAACGACGCCGTCTGCCTTAGCCAGATCGGCAGCAACGTCAGTGATCTGAGTTGTTGCCCCCGCTTTCTCCAGCCCCTTACAGGCAGAGTGCAGGTTCCCCATGTCGTAGTCAATGACTGCGATTACGGCCATGTCAGCCCCCTTTTAAGACAGTCCACTGCCCTATAGTAACCTCTGCGATCGCCCGTAATGGTTGCTGTCGCACAAATTAGGGGCACGGCTGCAGAAAAAGCGATAGGCAGAATTTGCCACAATAGACCATAGCCCGCTTTTAGAGACTTCGACATGTTAGGCCAGCCGCTACCCTACCAGGCCAGTCAATCGCTGCGGCAGCGTCTGAGTCCGGCAAATCTGGGTCATACGCCGCCGAACGCGCTCCCCCTTCTCCAGCAGCCAAATCAGACAGGTTTATCACCGTTGCCCCCACCCCGTTTGCTGCTCACCGCTTTTCGTCCCTGGCGCACCCATCAGGTTTCCAATTCCTCAGACGACTTGCTGCTCGCTCTACATCGCCAAGCTTGGCTGCCTGAGAATACCCATGTACTGCGGCATTTGCCCGTTAGCTTTCAGTTGGCTCACCCGGCAGTAATTGCCAAAATTCTTTGGCTGCAGCCTCATTTTGTCATCTGCTGCGGCATGGCCGAAAATCGCTCTCGGCTTAGCCTAGAACTTCAGGGCATAGATAACGATCAGGCTTTACAAACGCCCCTGCCGCTCTCTACGCTCTTGCAGGGAACAGCCCTCACTGAAATTAGCAGCGATGCTGGCAGCTATGTTTGTAATCACCTCTATTTCCAAGTCCTACAGTTTCTCAGGCGAAACCACATGGCCTGTCAGGCTTTATTCATCCACGTTCCAAAGCTAAATCAGGCTAATTTAGGCTTGATTATGCAAGACTTTAACCAAATTTTGCTGCAGCTTTCGCCCCCCGTTCATTCAAGCGCGATCGCTCCCGTTGTCCGTCTGCCCCTAGCGTCATGAAGCCCTATCAAAAAGTCCCGATTCGCGATCGCGGTGAATCCCTAGTACCCATTCCGCTAGACTGCTTTGCCGTCGTCCAACCCCACCCCTACGAAAAGCTAGGAGCACCCTATGGCGGGCGATCGCCCTACTACCTACGGCAAGCTGTTTGCGATCGCCTCCTGCAGGCCCAAAAGGCTCTGCAGGCCCAAAAACCAGGCTGGCAGATCCAAATTTTTGATGCCTATCGCCCCGTAGCCGTCCAGCAGTTCATGGTAGAGCATACCTACAGACAGCTAGTGCTAGCTCAGGGGCTATCTGCTAGCGTCATCAATGAGTCTGAGCGTCAGGCCCTTATGGAGCAGGTCTACCAGTTTTGGGCTCTCCCCAGCGCCGATCCAGCAACGCCACCGCCCCACAGCACCGGAGCCGCCGTAGACATCACGCTAGTGGACGCGCAGAGTCAAACAGTCGATATGGGCTCTCCGATTGATGAACCCTCTAAGCGGTCTTATCCCAATCATTTTGCCAATAGCCCTGATACCCAGGCGCAGCGCCAGCACCAGCACCGCCAGCTACTGGCCGCAGCTCTAAAGTCGGCTGGCTTTCAACAGCATCCCCACGAGTGGTGGCATTTTTCCTATGGCGATCAGCTTTGGGCCTGGCAGACGCGATCGCCGGTCGCTTACTACGGTCAGGCTATGGCGTGAAATTATCCTCTAGATTCGAGTTTGCTATTGGCTGCAAACCCCTGATGCTGATAGGTATCTGTTGGCATAGATCTATCTTGAGCCGAATCACCTGCCGTTTTGGCTGAATTGGAGATGTCGGTTTCCGCAGCAGCTTTTGGCTTTGGCTGAGCAGCTTCGTGCGTAGCCAAAGAGGTCTTCATCGCCAAGCAGTTTTGTCCCTCGCCCACTTTGAGGCGGTACTCCACCGTATCCATTAGCCGATGTAAAATTAACCAGCCATATCCGCCTTCTTGATAGTCCTGGGGTTCAGGCGCTAAATATTGTTCCAGCTCGAAGCCAGAGCCAGAATCCCAAATTTCCAGCGACAAGTTCCGTTCTTTCAGCTCCAAACGGATGAGAACAGGCAAGTTGGGCTGGTCTCTGTGGGCGTGGCGCACGACATTTGAATACGCCTCAACCAGCACCAAGCGCAGGCGGCTTTCAATCCGCGACCAGTCAACCTGACTGCCAAGTTCTGCTTTCAAAGACTCTAAAAGCCAGTTTTCAACAATGCTTAAAAACTTTAGATCACTGGGGACATGCAGCTCCGTTTTCATAACTACAGCACCTCCAGTGACAGAATAGTCTGGTCATCTTCCTGAACTGAGTTTGAGAGCGTGACCTGGGCCAAAACCTGATCTAGATCCAACAGCTCTGACTGCTGTTTCAAAATTGTCCACAATCCTGTTTGCCTCAGCATGGCGTCGCTGCCATTGTTGGAAGCGGGAATTGTGGCTTCCGTGATGCCGTCGCTGGTGATAACTAAGGCTGAACCCGGAGTCAGTGCGAGTTCTCCGGCGGCGGCTTTCCAGGTCGGCAGGATGCCGATAGGAACACCGCGCGTGTCTAGATAGGTCGGTTCAGCATCATCCTCAGTCGCGGCTGAGCGAGACCAGGTCATTGGATAGACGTGACCCGCATTGGCATAGATGAGTTGGTATTGATCCGGAATGTAACGAACCAGAACCATCGTAATGAAGCAGTTGTTGCTGACCAAATCGTCTGACAGGCTGGCATTAAGATTTTGCATGACGATATTGGGAGGGGGAGGCGACTCCTGTGAAAGCTCACGGCGCAGCACCGAAATAGCGCTAGCCATGAAGAGAGCCGCTGGCACCCCTTTACCAGAAACATCGCCGACCGCTAGCCAGATATCGCCCTGCAAAATCTTAATGCCAGCCTGTCAGACGATTTGGTCAGCAACAACA